>CAYPST010000065.1:0-20272 GCA_964413425.1 uncultured bacterium | reverse complement strand
CCCCCCAGAAATGGGAGGAGATTTCTGCGGTTCGTCATTCGGAATTCGATATTCGACATTCATTTATCTTCCCTCCACCTGCGCCGTCTCCCCGAACAAATCCTCCCTGGAATAGAACTTCCACTGCCCGTTCTCCAGCAGAGCCAGATAGGCCTCGGACCGGTTGCTGTAAACCGCATCGAGATCCTTCCGGCCGGTGACGCCTTTATAGTTGCGCATATTGACCAGCGCATCCCGGATTTTCGCCCGGTTCAGTCCGACTTGTTCGATGGCTTCGATAATCATGTTGGCGCCGTCGTAGGCGTGGGCGGCGTAGGTTTCCGGTGCTTCGCCGAAACGATCTCTGAATGCCTGCACGAATGCCAGATACTTCGGATCGTCGCTGTCCGGATTGTAGGGATAGCCGCAGGCTACTTTGTCTGCATCGGGACCAACGATCTCCACAAATGTGTCGGAAACAACCCGATCGCTGCAAAACATCCAGAGATTCATACCCAGTTCGCGCATCTGGTTGTAAATCAGCCCGGCCTCTTTGGGATTGCCCCAGACCACCAGACCATCCGCGTTCAGCGATTGAATGCGGCGCAGCTGGCGTGTGAACACGGTATCTCCTTCGGTATATTGCATTTCAACCAGAAAGGGGTATCCCGAACGGGTGGAAGCATCCCGGATTTCATCGCTGCTCATCCGCCCGTACCGGTCACTTTCCCGCAGGGCGGCCACCCGGTTCAGTCCGAGTTTCTTGTAGGCGTAATCCGCCAGGATGTAACTCATCTGCCGGTCATCGGTGATATTCCGAATCACCCAGGGGATGTTGGTCTCGATAAAGGTGGGGTCCGTGTCGGCGGTATTCATCACCGGGATTTCGATTTTCAGGGCAACCCGGATCAGCACGTGGCTGTTGGCGCCGTCCATGGTCCCGATGACCGCCCACACACTGTCTTTATACGCCAGGTCGGTGAGCGCCCTGCCGGAGGCGCGCCACTCACCATTGTCGTTCTTGACCACCAGTTTATACGGGATGCTGTCCTGGTAGCCGCCCCGGACATTGGCCTGTTCGATGGCGAGCCTGGCGCCCTGCATCATTTTAATGCCCCAGGGAGCCAGGTGAGATGCGTAGTATCCGTCCCACCGGACCGTGCGCTGGCCCACCCGGTAGGCGATCTCCTCCGGACCGCCGGCCGACTCGGAAATGCTCCGGATAATGGGGCCGATGAAGCCTATCCTCACCTCGTCCACATGATCCGGTTCGGGTATGTGACGTCCGTAACCGGGATATTCTAGGGTATCCAGGAAAAATTTATGGTAGGGATTCTCGAACCGGCTGTACGGATAATATTCTTCCGGCGTTTTCCCGTAGCTGATACTATCTGAAGTACTTGATGTTTGAGCCACTACAGGGATATCCCATAGAATTACGCACAGTCCGATAATAAGCCAGCTGACAATAAATACACGTCGCATATCTATTCTCTCTTCTTGAAAATGTTGAACAGGTTGAATCCGCCTTTTTTCTCCTCTGCGGATTCGGAAGATTTCAACCCGGACCAAAAGTTTTTTCCGATGCCGTGGGCCACGCCGTGCCCGGTGCCAATCCAGACGTCGTCCCCCTGGTAATCCGTGGCAATGGTAAAATGGTTGGGCAGCCATAGATTGGTGGGGACGGTTCGAAGAGTATCATTCCCGGACATAACGTAAGCGGTCCAGGTTTCAGCATCGGGTGAAGGTCTGGCGTAGGTGACCCAGGTATCGGATTCGTAATCCATCAGCATGGCCACCCCTTTATCGGTACCGGTGATATTGGAATTGCCGTCCCGAGCCACTACAAAGTTAATGAACAGACTGGGCAGCCCGCTGTCAAAATCCATATACCCGCGCCAGTTGCGGCCGTCGTAGCGGCTCAGGCCGAAGTAGGTGGAGGCCCACAGGATGTTGTCGATGTAATAGGCGGAAGTGGTGATCACGTGGATCAGCCCGTCATCCCGGTACAGATCGATTTCCATCTCGCCGTCCGGATCCAGGTAGTCGGTCCAGCTCCGGGCGGCCACGTCCCATTCCAGAATGCCGCCGCCCCAGACGGCGAAGTAGACCTTTCCGTCGTTGGCCATCGCGTTGTAGGTCCAGACTTCTTCCATGGGAGCGTTGCGTTCATTGTACACGCGCCAATTGCCGGTGACCGTGTTATAGGCGCTGATGCCGGCGGTCGTCGCCACCCAGACGTTGTCCCCCTCGATCGTGATTCCATAGACCACATCGTTCAGCAGTCCGCTGTTCATCTGGGTAAAATGTTCGAAATAGCCGCCGCTGAACCGGGCGATACCGTATCCGAACAGGCCAAGCCACAGGTCGCCGGTTTTGGGATCTCTGGCAATACTGGAGACGACACGCCAGGGCAGGCCGTCTTCTTCCGTCCAGCTGGTCCATTTGCCGTTTTCGTACATGCTGAGCCCGCCTTCGGTACCGAACCAGACTTTCTCCCCATCAACTTTGATAAAAAAGATATGATCATTCACCAACCCGCCGTTGGTCGACTCGGTGGTGAAACACTCCCAGTCGGTATAGACATACGGCTCTCCGGCCGGCGCAGACTCATCCGCAGCAGATACCTGTCCGGCCAGCGGAAGTGCCAGCATGTGAAGTGTCAGAGATGCAGCAATCAATCTGATCATTGGCAATATACCTTTATAACGTTTTCAGATATTCGATTAAGTCGTTGAGCTCGGCTTTGGTCAAATCGTTGGTTAATCCGTGGGTATCGTTGGGATTGTAGACGGTCCAGATTTCCTCCAGAGATGACGCCCGGCCGTCGTGCAGATAGGGCGGGGACATGTAGATATTGGTCAGGTGCGGCGTATCGAACGTGCCATGAGTATCCAGCCAGGAGGAGGTACCCACATTATGGGTTTCCCGGTCGGTATAGTAGGGAGGCCGGTGACAGTAATTGCACCGGTTTTCCTTCGGAATCAGGTTGCCGCTGTTGTCGTAGATGCGTTCGAAAATGCGCTTGCCCCGCCGCTGGGCGGGGGTGAGATCCTCCCCGATCTCCCGGTAGCGATTCGGGGGCATGGAGATGGTTACAATGTACCGGTCCAGTGCCTCTGCCTGTTCGGGTTCAAAAGGATCCACTCTGGTGAAGAATGCAGCCAGCCGCGGACCGCATTGGCGCTTCAGGGAGGGGTTGGTGCCTTCCCATTTGAACGGGGCGGTATCATTAATGCCGCGCAGCGACCGGTTATCCACCGGATTGAATCCCAGGCCGTCCGGTTCGATGTCGTAGGTGATCCCGTCGATGCCGCCGTCCGGATGGCAGGAGTGGCAGGAGAACTGGCGACCGAAGGTATACTGGGCGTCATGGAAAATCCGCTCGCCGTACCGGGCGGTGGTGACCGTATCCGGCCCGCCCAGGTCAATCACATCCACCCGTTCCAGCTGTGTGATATCGATGACCGAGATCGCATCGTCCAGGCCGTCGGCGACGTATAAATAGTTATTGTCCGGGGAAACAGCCATTCCCCGCGGACTGCGGCCGACTTCGATGCGTTCTGCCACATACTCGGTACTGATCCCCAGGTGATGGGGGAGGACTTCCTGCCGTTCCTCCTCCGGAGTCTTCTGCAGCAGTGCCTTCATTTTTTCGATGTCCAACACAGCGACTTCCTGGACGCCGCCGCCGCTGATGAAGGCGTATTGTCCATCTTTGGAGAAGACAATGTCCGTGGGATCCGCAAAGAAGTCATCATGCCGGTCCAGCAATAGCTGATCAATCCTGCCGTCATCCCAGAGGATTCCGAAGCCATTGGTCATGATCCAACCCTGAATGTTGCGGGTCATAGGGACCAGGTTCTTGGTCCGGATGAGGGTGAACAAAGTGAAATCATCAGCCGGTGAAACCGCCACCCCCTGCAACAGGTTGGCGTGGACCACCGTATGCCGTTTTTCCACGGTGCTGGTCTTCGTATCGATGACCGTGACTTCGGAGTGGGACGTTTCCCGGAAATCTCCGTAGCGGGGCAGGTTATTGGTGACGAATAATTTTGTGCCGTCCGGCGATCTGTCGATGCCCCAGGTGCCCCGGGACGCGGCCAGGCGTTTGATTTCTTTGCCTGCGTTCAGATCCACCACGCTCACATCATAGGAGCCGGCGTTGGTTACATAGAGAATTGTCCCCTCCGGGTTCATGGCGATTTCATGTGGCTCATCACCTACAGTAATTGTGGAAAGTACCTGATAGGTGCGGGTGTCGATCACCGAGACGTTATCCGAACCACGGTTGGTGACGTACGCTTCGGATTCATCCGGGGAGAGGGCCACGTAATGGGGCTGTTCGTTGATGGCAATTTCTTTGAGTATGTGTTTGGTCTTCGGGTTGACCACCATCAGGCTGTTTGAGGCTTCGCAGGCAACATACAGGCGTGTGCCGTCTCGGGTAATGGCCAGGTTGAACGGTGTTTTGTATTCCACGGAAGTATACCTGCGGTCTTCCCACCGGGTGTGGTCGATTTTCGGCCACATGGAATCCATGTCAAAGGCGTGTCCATGGATGCCTTCAGTATGGCATCCGCGGCAGTTGTCTTCGTCCGGAGTGATCAGTCCGGCCTGCCGGGACGCCACCGGGTCCCGCATAATGGCCTCGGGCATATATTCACTGCCGGGCCCGTGACAGCTCTCGCACTGGACGCCCTGGGCCATATCGTAGGTTTCGGTGAATCGACCGGCAGGTTCCCCGTACCCGGTGACGTGGCAGGACAGACACTGCTCCGATTGCTGGGGATCCCCCTGAACACCTTCCTGCCGGGCAATATTCCGGGCCTGTTCGGTGCCGAGAATGGCATACGCCTGGGCATGTTTGGAAAACCGCCACTTACTGTACTGGTGGCCCTCGGAATTCTGGCCATGACAGGAGGCGCAGGCCACCGGTCCGACATATTTGGGCCCCTCCAGCGGCTCGACACTTTCGGCCTCCGGCATTTCGAGAGGGCCGCCGGTTCCGGCATGGCCAATCCTTTGCAGCGCTTCCTCGTAATCGAACTTTTTGACATCCAGCACTGCCATGTGGGAGCCCTTTTCTTTGTGGCACACCATGCAGTCCGCTTTCTCCGGCATCCGGAGGCCGGCGTTGCGGGCGGCTTCCGGATCCTGCATGATTGCCGGATCCATATATTCGCTGCCCGGTCCGTGGCAGAGTTCGCACTGGACGCCGTCCTGCAGGTGGAAGATTGCGTCGCGTTCCCAGTCTTCCACGTCAGAGGCGGTCGTATGGCATCCCAGGCAGATGGGGCTTTTAAAGGGATCCACAGCCACGCCCGACAGTTCGGCGATTCGCCTGGATTCCGGCATGGACAGGGCCGCCCAGCCTTTGGCATGTGCGGAGAGCCGCCAGGGAGTAAACTGGTTCCGTTCGCCGGACAGGTGATGGCACTGGCGGCAGACTTTTTCACCCACGTAGATACGATCCTTATTCTTTGCTCCGAAAGTATGGAGACTCAGAAAGAGTAATACAATACCCGGAAGCAGTAAAAGTACGGCGGACCTTTTCATAGTCAACACTCTCGTTTACGAGGATGGTTTGGGTTCTTTTATGGTAATGACCTGATTCACGTCAACGTTCTTGAGAGTCTGGAGGGTGCCGGTGGGCCAGCGTAATTCGATGGTCTCGATTGTGGCGGCATCCCCGACGCCAAAGTGTATACGGGGATCGCTCTGGGAAAGGTACCCGGATGAACTCAATCGCCAGCGGGTCTGGGTCATCTCATCTATGGTAAGCCGGACGGTCGTGCCGATGGCGTCCCTGTTACTGGCGGTCCCGATGAGGTCCAGCATAATCCAGTTACCCTTGTCACCGTCGTTTCGCAGGAGACGCGCCCGGGCATTCAGGTTGAGCTCCAGAATATCCAGATCTCCGTCGTTATCGTAATCACCGACCGCGGATCCCCGGCTCACGAATTTGTCCTGAAAATCGTCTCCCACCAGATGGGAGATGTTGATAAACCGGCGTCCCTGGTCGTTTCGCAGCAGGAGATCTTCTTCTCCGATCAATCGATGGGGATGGCCGTTGGAAATGAACATGTCAATCCAGCCGTCGTGGTCGAAATCGAAGAAGTTGCCGGACCAGCTGGTGTACTGTCCGCAGGCCGCCGCCATGCCCATCCGGGCGCTCATTTCCTCGAAATATCCCTGGGATGTGTTTTTATAAATGCAGCTATAGGACATATCAGGCACCACCAGATCCACATAGCCGTCCAGATCAATATCACCGAATTCACCGCTCATGGACGAGGTGGCTTCCCCGTTTTGTCCGAATCCGGTGGCCGTCCGGAGGGCGATATCAGTGAACGTCCCGTCTCCGTTATTACGGTAGAGATAGTTCCGCATTCCGTCGTTGGCCACGAAGATATCCCAGTCGCCGTCATTATCGATATCGGCGGAGTTCACCCCCATGGCCCGTCCCTCAGGATTGTACACGCCGGCCTGTTTGGTGACATCGGTAAAGGTGCCGTCGCCGTTATTATGATACAGGATATCCGGCTGTCCGTGATAGGCCAGGGGACCGGGAAATCCTTCCGGTGCGTAGTAGTAATCGTAATCGGGATCATATTCGATATAATTTCCCACGTACAGATCCAGGTACCCGTCATTATCGTAATCTAGGAAGGTGCTCCCGATGCCGCACAGGTCGCTGCCGGGCCCCGCAAGCCCTGCTTCTTCGGTGATATCGGTAAAGGTGCCGTCGCCGTTGTTCCGGTAAAACACATTCGGGCCCCAGTTAGAGACAAACAAATCGGCGTCGCCGTCGTTATCGTAATCTCCGGTGAGCACCGCCATCCCCATGCCCTTGTGCCCGACACCCGCCTGCTCGGTCACATCGGTAAAGGTGCCATCCCCGTTATTCCGGTAGAGAGCATTCTGCAGCTTGCCTCTGTACTTCCGGCCGCGGATATGGCTGATCCCTTCGATGTACGAACCGTTCACGAGGTAGATATCCAGGAGGCCGTCATTATTGTAATCAAAAAACGCACAACCGGCTGCATTGGATTCGATGAGATTGCTCATCTCGTCATCACCGAAGTTGTGGACAAAGGTGATTCCCGCTTCCCGGGTCACGTCCGTGAACACCGGATATTGTTGCTGGGTATATGCGCTGTTCCATAACAGCGTAACGAGAGCGAAGAGGATAAAAGATTTTATGTGTGTGATCCGCATGCTTTCACCTGCTGGTTACATTATTTGGGTGCCGGGGGAGTGAAAAGTTGTGTATCCCATGGCGCCCCGATATCCACCCATTCGATGAACAGGATATTTTCGTGTTGTTTGAGCCGTCGGTTTGCCGGGATCTCCGGGATATTATCCGACCCGTTCGGTTGTGCAGTGAATCGTTTTCCCAGCAGATGCCAGATCAGCGGACTGCTCCGGGCGCTTCCGGGAATAACGGACGGCGTGTGTTGTCCCGGAGATGATTCACTGAGGAGCCGCTGGTATACTTCTCTTTCTGCTTCCGGAGTTTCCAAGGAGAAAGCAAAGGCGTCCCCTCCCTGCGCGTGACAGCCGCTGGTCGCACAGCGCTGTTCCATGAGCGGGGCAATCTGGTGGCGAAAGTCGACCGTCCGGCGTTTTTCCGGCGGGAGGGTGAGATCCACGGGCGGTTTGGTCACGGCATCCACCATCCGGTTGGGCGGGGCCAGTTCCCGGTTCTCATGGCATCCGATGCAGCCGCGGTTCTCGTTGCCCATAACCCAGGTCCATGCCCGCTGACTGCGCAGGGCGACATAATTTTCATCCAGGAGCTGGAAGGTGATGGGGATTTCCGCCGGGACTTTCACCTGGAAGGAGCCGTCCGGTTCCACCGGAGCCACACCCAGAATCCGGCGGGGATTGCAGGTATTCTCATGCGGAGAGACCGGTATATCGGAGAATAGCCGCTCGGATGCCTGGTGGGTCATGGGAAGCCCCTCCAGGACACGGACATATTTGATCCGGCCTTGTTCAATGGCTTCGCCTCCCGGCAGATTCGTCCGGTAGGTGTTCAGCGAATAGAATACTCCCGTGGTGGTTCCGGGGATCAACCAGTTGGACCGGCCCTTCACCTCCGGATGGGGAGCGAGCACCTGGGCGTCGATGGAATGCCGGTCCGCCTGGGCAAAGATTTCGGCTCCGAGTTTTCCGGAGTGAGGATCAATTCTGAAGAGTCCGAAATATATCGGGCCGGGTGAGGAAGCGCTTCGGTAAGATGCAATCAGATCACCGTTCGGGAGCGGGCAGGGGCTGTGAAAGAATCCCTGGGTGGTCCGCGTGAGTTTCTGATACGAGTGCAGCGGTCGGCGGCGGGATACACAGGCGATATCGCCGCCCCGGAGCCAGCCGGATTGATCCGATTCGATGAAGTAGACCCGGTCTCCGAAATCGGCCACGCTTGCCATGGATTTGAATACCGGCGGTTCGTGATTGCCGTAATAGGGCATCAGATCCGTGCCGTCGTTGTTGACAGCCAGAAGGGCGGTCAACCCGTCCGGTGGATAGCGGTTGTCCGCGTTCTGCCGGCTGCTGAACACGATCCGGCCGTTCGGCAGCACATCCGGATCAAAATCGGAACTCAGGTTGTATGAGATCCGCCGGATGGTCTTACCCTGGTGATCCATGGCGTACAAAGAAAACAACGTCTTCCCGGCCTCCTGATCCAGCCATCCGTGCCGGTTGCTGACGAAAATAATCTGCGGTGTCGGCTCCGGGTCGTTCAGATAGAATCGCGCTCCCGCATGCACGGGTGCGAGATGGTCGCCCTGTCCTGATGTGAGCTGAGTTTTACCGGAACCATCGGCATTCATACGCCAGATCTGCCAGGAATCTTCCGGGTTCTTCTTTCCTGCAAACAGGATGGTTTTGCCGTCAAACGAGACATCCGGGTCGCAGGCCGCTGCGAAATCCGGAGTGAGGTGGATGGGGTGGCGTGCGGAAGCAGGCAAAACCAGTATCCGGGTCCCGTCGACATATCGCGCCGCATAATCCCGGGTATTATCTGTCCCTGAAGTCTCGGTGACTGCCTCAGCGGGAACCTGGATGAAAACAAGGTCCGGCCGCTGCTGCCCGGTAGCGCTATTATCTGGACTCAGGAATATCAGCACCAGCAGGAGAACTGTGAAAAAGTTGGCCCACCGTCGTGATTTGCTAGGATACATCTGTTCCACCATGTATAAATCTTGTGTTTTGCATGATCACACATACCGATACGGGAAGATTATGTTGTGTGTCTTGAAGACTCGTTAATCTCACCCGATACGGAACGATGTTTCAGGCAGAAATATCGCTGCTCTATTGCTCTGTCGAATGAAGGGGCGTGACGGCCGTGGCATCCAGTTCGAACAACAGATCGTCCCGGCATACATCGGCGATTGTGGTGATGATCGGGATATCTGATAACCCGTTTTGCCGGATTTCTTCCTCGAATATCGGGATGTCCTCTGAATGTTTAATAAACGCGGTAGCCTGTCGGATAAACTGCAAATCGCCTCCTGCATTTTCCAGCAGCGAGGCGACATTGGTCAGTGTCCGCCGGGTCTGTTTCCGCATATCGCCCGGATGCACGGTGGCACCCCGCTCATCAATAGACGCCGTACCGGAGAGGAAAAAGTATTTGTTCTTACGGGTGGTGACTGCTATGCCCCGCGAGAACGCAGACCCATATTCCACCGCTTCATTCTGCCGGGGATTCACCATGCGTTCGATTTGAAACGGGGTCTCGCCCAACGGCCGCATCGCCAGCAAATCGAGCGTACAGGCAAAGCCCCGCCCACTCCGGCCGAATATTCCGGTACTGGCAGGGATGACCGATCTGAGGGATCCATTCATAAAGCCAATGCGCTGATAAATCTGGTTTCTCGCCTTGTTGAAATCTCCGTACCAATCCAGGATATCGTCCAGATAGAACCAGGTCCGGCGCACATCTGTGAAGGACCAGTGCTGTTCGTGCAGCACCTCGTCAGCCAGGGTAATGGCATCGTAAGCCTCGGTGAGCCGGTCACTGTGGGCAGATTCCGGGAGTAATCTGGCGATATCCGCGAGCATCAAATACTCCGCTTCATTGCCCTGATACCGGGCTCCACAGACTTGTTTGTTCTTCTGTATCGATTGGAGGCGTGAGCCGTCTTCCTTCACTGCAATGGCATGAATCCCGGCGAACTCATACTGGTACGCCGGCTGTCCCTCGACAAAGGTGACAGGTGGGTTCTCAGCTATTCTGTCAGAACAGACCTCTTCCCGAATGGCTGCAATCCGGCCAAAAGCAGAGACCAGTCCGTAGACGCGATCATGGAAAAGATACAGGTTCTGGCCGGAAACATGGTCATGCAGCTCCTGATACGTCGAACGTATTGCCTCTTCCCCCGTTTGATTTGCGGGCGGAAGCACAGTGATAAAAACCAGGTCGCCGAGATTATCGGACGTAAATAACATAATATGGGTCCCCTCCAAACTTTCTGACTTCCTGCAAACTTAACATTGCCGGTTCCCATGTCATGGTCTCCGGAAAGTTGCCGGCAATCTAGTGCTGGTTCATTTATTTTCCAATGATGACAGGTAACCACTCCTCCATTATAAAATATTGGTTCAAATAGTATGCCACACAAAATGTGGGATTCCTATTGAGACCCTTCACCGATTTTTATTGATAATGAGAACCAATATCGTTGTTACTTTTTAAATTTGAAAAAACGGAATCTATTATTCTCAAAATCCGGATACGAAGAGTGACAGTTACTATATCGGATTATTTTAGACATATACTTTTATGATATGATAGCGTTAGCCTGCCTAAGATTACATAGTTTTTCCCCGGAAGACAAGAGAGAAATTCAAAATCCGGCGGAATATGTATCCGGGCTTGTGCGGGCCATCCTAATGGCCGGTCAGAAAAAATAACTATAAAGACGTTTTTCGTCTTGATCTGCGTGCGCAACGATCCTACTTTCCAGATAAATATATCCGATATACACTTTCTCCTTGTTGTCTTTCAGCATAGACAATTTTTTGCGAAGGATTACCGGAATGATTGGAGATTTATTGTACAGATCAACCTGCGATTTGAAGACGAAGATTGTAGAAACCAGAAGGAATTAAAGCATATGTATACTCCTCAGAACCGGCATGACACTGCCCGGGAATGGCGTCATAAATTGCTGATCGCGGTCTCCGGGCTCCTGCTGTTTGAAACCCTCACCGGCTTATCCATTTATTTGCTTCCTTTCAGTATCGCCAATCAGATTATGGTCCTGTTACATACCTTAATCGGGGTAATATTTGTTCTCCCATTTCTGTGGTATCAAATACGGCACTGGTTAATATATCGCACCAAATTGATGACGCACGTCAAGCTGACCGGTTATTTTACCATGGTGATGAGCGTGCTGTTGATTCTGTCCGGCTTCATTCTGACTTATCAGGCGCTTTTTCAAACCCGGATCAGCTATCTCTGGGATACCATTCATATAATCGCCACTTTCGCATTATTGGCTGCCGTGCTGCCGCATATCGGCGTTGTGATGTATCGGAATTATAAAGCTCGTGTCCGGGATTCGCTCCAGCCGGTCATCACTGCCCAGAAGAAATATGGTGTCAACGCCCTGGCGGTCGGCGGGATTCTCATGGCCGTGGTGTTTCTGGCGGCGTATGCCTATCAGCCGGTACCGCTGGAAAACACATTGCCCGAAGACTATAGTTATCTTTACGGGGAAGACCGCCCCTTCGCCCCGAGCCTGGCCACGACGGCCTCAGGAGAGGCCTACGATGCCCGATCACTGGGCGGCTCTGCCAGCTGCGGAACATCCGGCTGCCACGAACAGATCGTGGAGGAATGGGATGTGAGCGCACACCGCTATGCGGCCATGGACCCGGCGTTTCAGGCGGTACAGAAAGTGATGGGCGAACAGAATGGCCCCGAATCCACCCGGTACTGCGGCGGCTGCCACGACCCGATTTCTCTGTTCTCCGGGACCAAGAATATTTTCCGGGAGGATCTGACCAGTCTCACCGGGTACCAGGAGGGGGTCTCCTGCGTGGTCTGCCATGCCATCAAAGAAACCGACGTCAAAGGGAATGCGAATTACGTCATCACCCAGCCCGAGCGCTACATGTTCGAGTTGAAAGAGGGAGAACAGGGGCGGTTTATCCGGGATTTTTTGATCCGGGCGTACCCGGACAAGCACGTGGAAAGCCTGCAGCATAAGATGTTCAAGAGCCCGGAATTCTGCGCGGCCTGTCATAAGCAGTTCATCGATGAGGAGATTAATAATGTGGGCTGGGTGCAGCTGCAGAACCAGTACGATAACTGGCGCAAGAGCCGGTGGAATCATCCCGGAGATCCCGCCAAAACCATTGAATGCCGGGAATGCCATATGCCCCTGGAGGATTCCAATGATCCGGCCAGTGGCGACCCGCTGGATTACAACCGGTCCCCGGATGATGGAAAGCATCGCAGTCATCGTTTCCTGGCGGCCAATCAGTTTGTTCCCGCTCTGCTGGATCTGCCGGGTGCGGAAGAGCATACAGAACTCACCGAACAATGGCTCCGGGGAGAAATTGAAATCCCGGAGATAGCGGAAAAATGGAGCTCAGGCACGGCGGTGCCTATGGAATTACTGGCGCCTGAATCTGTGACTCCGGGCCAGGAGGTGGAACTCAAGGTCAACATCCTGAATAATAAACCCGGCCACGACTTTCCCACCGGCCCCATGGATATCATCCAGGCCTGGGTCGAACTGATTGTAACGGATCAGGCGGGCAACCGGATATTTACCTCCGGCACCCGCGACGAACGGAATTTCATCGAACCGGGAACGTTCATTTTCAAAGCCGAACCGGTGGATCAGCAGGGCAACCTCATCGACCGGCACAATCTCTGGGAAATGGTGGGCGTACGGTACAGCCGGGCGCTGTTTCCCGGGTTTTCCGACCAGGCGGAGTATTCATTTGAGCTGCCTGAACAGAATGTCACCGAACTGCATCTCTCAGCCAAACTCCAGTATCGCAAGATCGACCAGAACCTCATTAATCTCCTGTTCGGCGAGGAGTCCGGCCTGACCGCACCGGTCACCACCATTTCCAGCGATGAAAAGACCGTGCGGGTGGCCGAAGGGAGCCCTCTGGCTCAGGCGGATTGAAATGATGCTGGATCACCTGCCCAGGCGACAGAGACTGGTCGTGCTCACCGGAGGTGCTGCGGTTCTGGTAACGGGACTTCTTGTGGTATTTCTCGGGCTGTTATCAAGCGGGGAATCCACCTATATCCCGGGGGAACGGATCGAAGGATTAACCGCGGATCTGGTCCGCTCACTCCCGGATAACTATCCCAAAGTCCATTTCCGGGACGTCTCTGAGGAGGCCGGCATCCGTTTCGAACATTTCCCGTTCACCCGAACCAGCCGGCTGCCGGAAGACATGGGCTCCGGTGCGGCCTGGGGCGATTATAATAATGACGGCTGGCTGGACCTCTATGTGGTGAATCAATCAGGATCGCTGGGAAGCAGTCCCGAAGACATAGCACAATCGCAGGCCCACGCCCATCTGTATCGGAATAACCGGGACGGCACCTTCACCGAGGTGAGCAAAGAGGCCGGGATGGACTTCCGCGGCGTCGGAATGGGCGCGGCCTGGGGGGATTACGATAACGACGGCTGGCCGGACCTCATCGTGACCGCCTACGGGCGGAATGTGCTCTACCACAACAACGGCAACGGAACATTTACAGACGTCTCACAACAGGCGGGAATAAACGGCCCGGAGGGGTTCTGGGCCGGTGCCTCCTGGGGCGATTATGACCGGGACGGCGATCCGGACCTGTATCTCTGTGGATATGTGCAGTATACTTCCGCGACCACCCAGAAAACTTCGCTCCAATATGAAACTGAAATGCCTGTCAGTTTGAATCCTTCGTCATTTCGGCCGGAACGGAACCTCCTGTATCGCAACAATGGAGATGGCACTTTCACTGAAGTGGCCGTGCAGGCGGGAGTGGACGACCCGGCGGGCCGCAGCCTGTCGGCGTCCTGGTGTGATTTCGACGAGGACGGCTGGCCGGATCTCTACGTGGCAAACGACGTCTCGGATAACGTCTTCTTCCGAAATAACGGTGACGGGACCTTTCAGGAGATCAGCCATCGGGCACTGGTGGCAGATTATCGCGGCGCTATGGGTATTGCTGCCGGCGATTGGGACAACGACGGGGATATGGATATGTTCGTCACCCACTGGATTGCCCAGGAAAATGCGCTGTATAACAACCTGAAAACACAGCTGGATACGCTGCAGCTCTCCGCTGCCAATGCCGTGAAGTTCATGGATGTGGCCGACCGGTACGGTCTGGGACAAATTGCCCTGGATTACGTGGGATTCGGGACCGGATTTTTCGATTATAATAATGACGGACAACTGGATATTTTTGTCACCAACGGGAGCACTATCCAGCAGAATACGAACCCACAATTACTGGACCCCATGCAGGACCAGCTCTTCTGGAACGCCGGCCCGGACGAAGGATTTTACGATGTCTCGCCTGTCAGCGGCCCGGCGTTCCGGCAGGAATTGGTCGGCAGAGGCATGGCAATAGGCGATTATGATAATGACGGGGCCCCGGATATCTTTGTGGTCAACAACCAGGGCCCGGCGCAGCTGCTCCGGAACGAAGGGGGCAACAAGCAAAACTGGCTAACTCTGGCGCTGCGAGGGACCGACAGCAACCACTCTGGCATCGGCAGCAGAGTGCGGTTATACGCAGGCGGCACAGTGCAGTCCCGCCAGATCGGCGCCCAGAGCTCTTACCTGTCTCAACACAGCCTGAGAGCGCACTTCGGGTTAGGAGACGCAACTGCAGTGGATTCCGTTCGGATATTCTGGCCCAGCGGACGACAGCAGGCGCTCCGGAACGTCCGGGCGAATCAGATCCTCACGGTAACGGAGGAGTGAAATGTTGCAAGTTCTGACAAGTGCTGGCAAGTTCTCACAAGTGTTGACAAGTGCTAGCAAGAAAAACAGCCGTGCAATCTGGGTTCGGGAGTAGTGGGCAAACTATGAGATAAATAGAGAGAAACCGAAGAATTCAAGAAGGCAGGAAGGGAGGAAATCATAATTTCAATACTTCATATCCAATATTCAAAATCCACACTCCCCGGCCTCGGAACAATGGGTAAATATTTTGCTCTGAAAGTACTCTCACAGAGGTGCGATGAAGTACCCCAAACCTCCGATTATCGGACGGTCGTTTCTTGTACGAACTTGTTAGCACTTGTAAGCACTTGCCAGCACTTCATACCTTTGTGTAACTTCGTGCTTCTTCTCTCTCCTTGTGAGGGGAGGTTGGGCCTTTTCACTTCTCACTTTTCACGTTTCACTTTTCCCAATGACAATTGACCATCAACAAACCATCATGAAACGCTGGTATCTGCTCATAGGAATACTGCTGTTTATTAGCTTTGCCGGGATTACGCTCCTGAAACAGCCTGACCGATCTTCATCCATGGAAGAAACATCGGACGAGATCAAGAATGCGGAGCGGGCGAGAATCGCCGAATTCTGGAATCTGTACCGCAGGGCCACCGGCGCCCGGATAGCAGGCGAATATGAAGCGGCAGGGGAGCTCTACCACCGGGCCCTGCAGTTGAATTCGCAGCACGAGGATGCGCTCTATTACGGCGGCAACGTATTGCTGTCTCTGGATAAACCGGAAGAGGCAGAACAGCTCTGGCAGCGATTGATTCGGGTGAACCCTCAGAGCACCCGGGGGCTCATCCAACTGGGTGATCTCTATCTTCTAGAATATTCTGATTTGAGTCAAGCGGAGAAATATTTCGATCAGGCTTTTCGTATCAGCAGGGAAGAAACCGGTCCGCTGCTGCGTCTGGGCCGTCTGGTACTGCTCAAAGGTGATCTGCAGCGGGCGCAACAATACCTCGGCGATGTCCGGCGCACCTATGAAAATGTCGAAGCGTATTTTCTCAGCGGATACATCGCCTGGAAACTAAAAGACGCAGACAGAGCTTTTGATCTGTTCAGTAAATCCGTAAAATATGCTACGCCTTCGGAGTCGGCATCGGAGTTCTCCAGCGAGGGGGACACGCAATCCGGTGATTCGACGGAGGTGGCTTCAGAGAAGGGATTATTCGACTCCTGGCTGGTGCAGTTAAAGCAGAATAAGACAACCATCGATCAAACGGAAATGATACGTTATTATAGAGAGGTTGAAAAGTATCTCCGTCAACTGCGGAAGCAAATGCAGGCAGGAGTGTAAGTCTATGCGTTTCCGTTGGTTTGTATCGTTACTGGGATTATTGCTGTTAATCGCCGGCTGTACACGCCAGCAGAAGGTTGGTGAGGAACTGGCCAGGCAGATGATCACCCATCGCACGCTGGGGCTCGCCTATCTGGAAGAAAGTAAATTGTCCGAAGCTGCCGGTGAATTCCGGAATTTAATTAAAATTGCCCCTCAGGAGCCCCTGGGATATGCGAATCTCGGCCTGACCTATCTGCGGATGGGAGAGTTCGGGCAGGCTGACAGTATTCTCCAGGAAGCGCTGGATCTGGAACGCAACAATCCGGAGATTGTCCTGATCCTGGCGAAAGTGTATGAGGTGTCCAATCAGGAGCAGGAGGCTGTCCGGATTCTGGAGCGATCACTGGACAGCAATCCCGAACACGTGCGTACCTTATACGAGCTGGCACAGTTTTACGAAACTTCAAAGGAACCGCAGGCCTCCCGGCGGGCCGAGCAGCTTTTAACCCGGGTGGTCGAAACGCTGCCCGGGAATCTGGCGGCGCGGCTGCAGCTGGTGGAAATCCTGCTTCGCAATGGCAAACCGGATGCCGCCCTGCGGCACATGGAACAGATCCGGCAAATCGTGCCCACACTGCCGGAAGGATCCATGGAAATTTTCCAGCGGGCACTGGAGATCATGCGTTCAGGGGAGGCAACCCAGGCCTTCACCCCCGCCCGGATTTTCCACAACCTGTTGAAATCCACCGATTTCTACCAGGCGGCCATTACCGAATTACGGGGGATCGGAGGTCCCATCACCGGTGTGCCCATCCAGCAGTTCGGCGCGGATGTCTCTGCCGGCATCGAAACGGACCAGGGAATCCCGTCGACGGTTTCTTTCACAGATGTCAGCAAGACCGTTGGCCTTACCGGCGAGACCGCGCTTCCCGCGTCCGGTTCTGAAGCCGAGACGTTTCACTCCGTCCTGGCGGTTGCTGATTATAACGGCGACGGCGATCCGGATCTCTACTTCTCCCGGTGGAGCGCAGCTCGTTCGGAGGGAGACCGCTGGCTCTTCAGAAATGAACATGGGACATTCGCGGATGTCGCCGCCGAAGCCGGAATCCGCCATATGGGACGAGAGCAGGATGCCATCTTCGCCGATTATGATAATGATGGTTATCTGGACCTGTTTATCCTGACAACTGACGGTCCCCTTTTGTATCACAATCAGGGCGACGGCACCTTTACTGAAATCTCCGATTCCGTGGGGATTTCGACCGACGGGAATGGCGTAAAGGCGCTGGTCGCAGATCTGGATATGGACGGTGACCTGGATATTTTTCTCGCCGGGAAAGAGAAAAACCACCTGTTTCGGAACAACCTGGACGGCACCTTCCTGGAGGTCGCTGAAGAGGTTGGAATTGCCGGACATGGTGTGCAGAGCGTGGATGCAGGCTATGGTGATTTCGATGACGACGGCGACCTGGACATTTTCGTGAGCAATCAGACGGGGAGCAGCCGGCTCTATACCAACCTGCGCCAGAGCTATTTCAAAGAAATAACCGAAGAAGCGGGTCTGCGCATCTCGGGCGGTTCCGGCACCACAGCTATCGCAGATTATAATAATGACGGATACCTGGATATTTTTGTGACTGGCAGCCAGGAGGGTCCCACTCTCTACCGGAACAATCAGGACGGGACCTTTCAGCCCGATACCCGGTCTGATGAGATGTGTCATCTCCTGCAGGGAGTGGATGTACATGATGTACAGTTCTTCGATTACGACAACGACGGGTATCTCGATTTGCTCGTCGCCGGGACAGTTTCCGGAGAAGCAGTTGAGCAAAGAGGATTGTTCCTGTTTCATAACAGCGAGAACGGAACCTTCAAGGATGGTTCAGGCGCCCTCCCGGCGGGGCTCACAGAAGCAGCGAAGACGGCGATTGCCGATTATGACGGCGACGGAGACCTGGACATCTTTGCTGCCACACCAGACGGAAATTTGCATCTGCTGCGGAATGACGGCGGCAATACGCATAATTTCCTGAAGGTCAAGTTAACCGGTCTGCGCACAGGCAGCAGCAAAAACAACTACTTCGGTATCGGGGCGAAAGTGGAAGTGAAGGCCGGAGGTTTGTATCAGATGCGGGTGATGCGGGACCCGGTGGAGCACTTCGGACTCGGACTTCATGACAGTGCCGAGGTGGTCCGGACGGTCTGGAGCAACGGCGTGCCTCAGAACCGGTTCAATCCCCAACGAAACCAGACCATCGTGGAAAACCAGATACTGAAGGGGTCCTGTCCCTGGCTGTACGCCTGGAACGGCGAGGAATACGAGTTCGTCACCGACGTCCTCTGGGCCAGCGCCCTCGGTATGCCTGTGGGTATTATGGGCGATGATACCGGTTTTCAGTTCTCATTTGCTCAATCCACCGATGAATATCTCAGGATACCGGGAACTGCCCTGCAGCCCAGAGATGGCGTCTATTCGCTTCAGTTCACTGACGAGCTCTGGGAAACTCCCTATGTGGACCGGGTGCAATTGATCGCAGTGGATCATCCCTCCGATATGGATATTTATGTCAACGAGAAATTCACTCCGCCACCGTTTCCACCCTTCCGGATTTATCAGGTGAAAGAAAAAAGGCTGCCTGTACGGGCGCATGACGGCCGCGGAAATGATGTGCGGGACGCTATTGCCGAGAAAGACGGCCGGTATATCTCCAACCTGACTCCGGCCCGGTACCAGGGAATCATGGAGATGCATGACCTCATTCTTGATCTGGGTGAAGTCTCGCCACAGGATTCCGTAACGCTCTTCCTCCATGGCTGGGTCTTTCCCACCGATGCCAGTATCAATGTGGCCATGGCACAGTCCGAACTTCAGCAGAGCATTGCCCCCTATTTACAGGTAATCAACGAGGGTGGCAACTGGGAAACTGTCATGCAGGGATTGGGATTTCCGAAGGGGAAAAATAAGACAGTGATCGCGGCCCTCAGCGGGAAACAGCTGCAGTACGACAGCAGGATCCGGATCCGCACCAATATGCAGATCTACTGGGACCACATTTTTTTCACCACCGGAATCGCCGATGGACCCATCCGTACAATTAGACTGGACATGAGATCAGCAGACCTCCATTACCGGGGCTTTTCGAAGGTCTCCCGGGCCACACCCTACAGTCCGCATATCCCTGACTACAGCGAAGTAAGTTCGGAACCCAAATGGCGCGACCTCACCGGCATGTACACCCGATACGGCGACGTTCTGTCCCTGCTGACCGAATCCGACAGCAAATATGTTATCATGAACGCCGGTGACGAAATCACCATTCAGTTCGATGCTGCTCAGGCGCCGGATCTGCCGGACGGCTGGACCCGGGATTTCATTTTCTATAACGACGGCTGGCTGAAGGACGGCGACCTGAACACCGCCCACGGGCAAACCGTCAGGCCGCTGCCCTTCCACGGGATGTCGCAGTATCCGTATGGCCCGGATGAAACCTATCCCACAGATCCGGAACATCAGGAATATCTTGAAAAATACAACACCCGCCGGATAGATACGGAAGCATTCCGCCGGATGGTGTTTCGATATTAAATACACGAGAATGATAAATGAAGAATATCGAATGACGAACCGCAGAAATGCCGCCCGTCCCATCCCCTAAGTGGTGGAGCTGGGCACTTCATCATTCGACATGCGTCATTCTGCGACTTGAAATTCGTTAACCCGGATAATTCAGTGCGCCGTGAGTGTTTAGAAAACATGCGTCTGATTCAAGTTGGTGCACCTGGCGTATGTTTATTATGGAGAGAAAATATAAGAGTCTGGTCTAATACAAGGGACTCCTTCGGAGAAAGTGTAGCGGAAATCTTTTACATTTATCATATTAGGAATATAATCGATATTATTCTTTTATTACACAATATCATGATTATTTTTTAGTATATTATACAATTCGTGGTAATTCCCCGACGAATCGGGGCAGGCAGTGGTTTCTCCCACCGGGATCCCTCTCGGGATATAGTGGTCTC
>CAYPST010000064.1:0-22790 GCA_964413425.1 uncultured bacterium | reverse complement strand
GCTTTCAAAAAATTTCGGCGTGTGGTTTTCATCGTGCGCACTCCTTCTTGTTCAATTTATTACTGAGTCTATCTTAAGAAAATGCTCCGGAGAAGAGCCGCTGACTCGATGACCGCCTCGCCCCACAGGGATGCCTTCGGCAAAGAGATCCCTCGGGACAAAGAAAATATAAAATATAACCATCATAATAGTGTAATAATGCTTGCACATATTTGATACACATAATATATATAAGTCAGGTTCAGCCTCCTGTATGAGATTCATGTTTTCTAAACACTCTCAGGTTATTACTGTTTCAACCCAGATTTATCTGCGTTTTCCTGATTAAGTTTGTTTAATAGTTACTTTTTTTTATTCTACGACCATGGCACGATGGGGACTGGTCCAGGCCAGATGCCCTTCCGCTACCTTCATGTTTCCGGGATAATCCGGCCATTCGCCTTCCTGTTGAACTTCCCAGTAATACCAGTGAAATCCGGTTCCCGGGGTGTCAGAGTAAGCTGCATACAATGTCAATTTCCCATCACCTTGTACTTCATAAATACGAACTCCATCCCTGATGAGGGTCGCTTTTAGTAGCGGTTTCTGCGCTTCAACCCGGAGGCTGAGATCCATCTGGCCTGTAGTTTCCAAATCCTGGCCCATGGTCGTCCTATTGGCCCGGGCGTCGATGAACATACGGTTTCCGTTGGTGGCATAAACACGGTGCAGTTTGATTGCTTCTAGAACGGCTTCGGGAGTTAATTCTTTGGCATAAATGCCGGTCAGACCGCCTCCTGTGCCGGGATTCCGCCGGTGCCCGTCGCTGGTTCCCACAAATCCCACCCTGAATCCTTCAGAGAGATCGGCATGAATTTTATCCGGGGGATCCAGGTAATTCCCCCAACCGGTGACCACTTCGATATTGGCATCCACGGGACGGTTTTCCAGTTGAAAGTCCGGGTGCTGGGTATTCATAACCCCGCCCGCTGCGCTGACGGCATCACAAAGTTCCGTGAAGTTGCCGCTGTTTTCCGTGTGCCGGAGGATGGGAGTTTCATCTCCGGCGAAGATCACGGTGCGATGATTGGCGCGACCGTCATCCGTGCGATCCGACCACTCCCATCCCGGGAGCGCGATCAATCGCCCAGGCTCAGTATATTTCCGGCTGTAATAGACCGATAATCGATACGCCGCTTCAGCCAGATTCTGTCCCTGGTAGACTCCCTGCGCACTATTATTCAACCAGGAGGCCGCATCATTTTCCTGCATCACCACCACGTCAATTTTCGCCTTGTCCCTGGCAAAATGCATCAGTTCATCCACCTGGCCCTCGGCATCGGGAGTCAGTCCGGTGTGTACATGCAAATCTCCCCAGTAAAGATAATAGGTTTCCCCATTCAGCGAAATGGAGTGACGATCCCCAAAATCGTGCAATGGAAGCTGAATTGGCTCCCAGCCAGAGACCTCGGTTTTCTTCGATTGTTCCGTATTCTCCAGTGAAACACGGAAGCTGTAGTACTGGTGTTGGGTATTCAAGGCGGTGAGCGTGAGTCGATTTTCCGGCGCTTTCCCCGATGTCGGAATATAATAATTTACCATCCCTGAATGGAGTCGAACCTGCTCCGACCATTGTCTGCCGTCGAACTTGCGGGCGCAGAGTTCACCGGGCAATGTACTGATGCCGAGATGTTTCATCTTCCGCTCCCAGAGCAACCACACATCACCACCACTCTCAATGAGCATGGGATGCCGTCGCCTGCCCGCATATCCAGAATGATTGCGTTCAGGAGGATCGATGGAATTCAACAGGCTGTGGCGCAAGTCAGCGATGGCATATCCTTCGTTTGCACTGGTGAGCTGCCACTCTCCATCTCTGCGGACGGCTACTCTGATGGTGTTCCATTGGTCGAGGACCCCCTTCCCACCGATGATATCAATCACCGAAATCCACCCGACAACCAGCCCTGTATTTTTCCCATAGATGATTGTGGGTTTCAGGTTGCTTCTTTTCGAACGGGATATTTGTTCAATTTCTCCTGCTGAGGGTCTAATCTGTCTGCCATAGACAGCGTAATTTAATCCTTCATAGCAATCCCAGATCACCCATAAGCTTCCCTCCGGAGTCGAGGTTAAAGCCGGGCGGTATGCTTGCTTTCCGGGCTGGCTTACCGTCTCAGCCCGGCCCCATTCCGAACCATCCCAGATGCGTACCTGAATACTCTGGGGATTGGTGGAGTGATCTTCCCAGGCAATTGCCACCCCGGAATGAAAGAGCGTTACTGCTGGAATAAGTGCCTGTTCACCTGCCCTGGAAATTCGTTGAACAGGCTCCCACATGCCTTCTTTCAGCCGTCTCCCTACGATTTCCCACAGACCTGCACGCTTCCGCTGCCAGAACGCCCATCCCGAATCTTCTCCTGTCCGGAGAAATATGGGTTGATAATACACGCCTTTCCCGGGAGAAAGCAGACGGCTTCTGGACCGGTTTCCATTCTCATATCCTGTGGCATAAATCCGTTCTCCACTGTGGTGATACGAACTCCAGATATAAGTGAAAGGCCCGTTTCCCAAGTGATCAAAAGAGAGCTGATATGGCATTCCGGTATGTTCCGGTGTATCCACCGACTCGGTCCATTGCAGTGAGGGGTTAATCACCATGGGCCTGGGCAGATGATCCCCCGGTATCGAACAAACCGGCTGACCAGCTAAACAATTCACTGAAAACATGAAAAACAGCATAACTATGACTATCCTGCGACCACACTCAATTTTTCCTTTCATAGATACAAACTCCATCAGGTGTTCCCTTTCTATATAACTTGACTGTGAAATCCCCTCAGCATACCGGACTGGCTATGCATGATTCAACCCTGAGAGATCGCCATCGATAAACCACCTTTCAAGGTTGTCTGCCTTCAAATCTAGTTGAATGAACGAGAGTGTTTAAAAACTGGCAGAAGAGTACCATTAGCATTGCATTGATTAGATATATTGTAAATATCTAACGTTTTTTCTGACTATTAAGATGACTCAGGATAGAATTGCCTCTCTAAAAGTGCTCCACATATACCCCATACCGAACAACCTCTGCGTCCAAACTTGAGTGTGTCATTCCGAACAGAATCAATGTATTACCTCTGGAGTTTTATACACGAATTATACAGAGGTTAGTTTATCCCTATTCTCATAAATTTTTATCAGAGCGTCAGCAATGTCATCCATATCCTCTCTGGTCCCCAGGAGCGGACCCGAGGCCCAAATCATAATTAACGTATCATCGCAAACCCTGTCAGTATTAGGCAAGGGCAATTCATCGCGGTATTGCTGGATTCTAGCACGGGTGAAAAATCTTTTGTACTCGTCTAAGTTCAACACCCAGTCAACCCAGGGCTCTTTATGTAGTCCTTGTGATAAATAGTCGGTAACTACTCCGATACCTTCGGCATGAAGAGCCTTTAAAAATTTCCTGCGATCTGCATTATTGAAGTGCTCCTTTTGATATCTCATCATATAAAGATACCAGGGAACTCTCCCCGTCCCTTTATATTGTTTTTGAGGGATAATTCCGGGAACATCTTTAAGTCTGGACGTCAGATAGTCAGCATTCGCATTGCGACGGGCGAAGCGTTCTTCCACCCCGGGTAATTGACCCAATAAAACAGCGGCTTCCCATTCATTCATCCGATATTTCGGTCCGATTCTTGTAGTGCGTCCATGACGATTGGTGCCGTGGTTCTGTACAGTAAAACATTGCTCCATCAGTTCTTCATTATCTCCTATAATTGCTCCGCCCTCTCCACAGGCAATTGTTTTACTTGACTGAAAACTGAAGCATCCTAAATGACCGATGGTACCCAATTTCTTCCCTTGATATTCGGCCATATGCGCCTGACAAGCATCCTCAATAACCCAGAGGTTGTATTTTTCAGATATCTCCATGATCCGTTCCATGTTACAGGGTGTTCCTGAAATATGGACCGGCATAAGGGCCTTTGTGTTTTCCGTAATTCGTTTCTCTATATCCTCTGCATCATTTTGAAAAGACTCCGGATCCAAGTCCGCCAAAACCGGGAGCGCCCGGGCCGACAATATCGAAGCGATGGTTCCCGGATCGGTGAGAGGCGAAGTGATGACTTCATCTCCGGCACCGATTTCCAGTGCCTCCAGAGCAGTATGAAGCGCTTGCGTTCCAGAACCGACGGCTACGCATTTTTTGGCCCCCTGCAATTTAGCAAACTCCTTCTCCCAGATGGGAACTCGTGCTCCGGATTGAATTCTACACCATGTCCTACTCTTTGCGGTCTTCATGACCGAATCCAAAACCTTCTCGTCTACATGCGGCCACTCGGGCCATCTCTTGTTTTTCCGAACCGGTTCACCTCCAAGAGCCGCCAGATCAGCAACATTGGTCGTTCTACCTCTGATCCCAAGGCTGGGCACAGTGCTTAATGCCATCGCACCGAGAGAACCTGCCGATACTGCAGATATGAACCGTCTCCTGGTAAAGTCTTTTTTTCTCATTTTGTCTCCTTTCTTACCCTGGATTATTCATAAACCGAATGAAACGTGTGTGCACATTTATCAATCATAAGTGCGGTAATCACAGTGTTCTGCAGAGACGGCGGAGAATTTCATTCTTTCTTCCTCCCAAAGGAACTCTTCGCCAAATGTTTCGGAGAGAACCCTCCAACGGGATCCCCATGGGAATACATAGCACACCCCGAAGGGATCTTCTTGAGGCTGATACATGGAGACACAGAAGATGCCCAACAAGAAAACATGAGGAAACAAAACACGCCCGACACCACATCCATCCGGACATTAGAGGGAGGCATGACAGGAGGAGCCCGAGATGGTGCATGAGACCATCAGAGGCACAATTCTTTCCAGCCAGTGCACGCCTGCCTCGTCTTCGGCCTCCATGCTTCTGCCTGGGCGTAGTGACCACTGCGTTCACGGCACTGATATTTTTGGCGGCGTGGTCGGGAGGCAATCTATGGGCATCCGTTTTTTCTGTGTTCTCCGCCTCTTCGCCGAGGCGAAGGATGCGTGCCATTCTTTTTAACAGTCAGGTTAAGTCTATTTTTTCATGAAGGGATTCGGAATTTTAACAAGATCCTCGATCTCTTTCCCTGCATGTTGGAATCGGGCAAGGGTATAGATGTTTCCATTGGGCCCTATGGCGATGGAGTTCACATAGGTCGGCCTTGTCCCGTCTGTATAAAAAATTCGGCCGTGATCAATATATCTCTGGTGGGGGATATTATAAGTGATCAAATGCAGGTTCTCCAATCCTCTCGCAGCCCCCATGGCAATGTGCTCTTTCCCTTTGACTTTTTGGCCGTCAATATAAATGGGGCCTCCGGTGAGATAATAGAGTGTCTGCCCATCCGGTCCGAGTTCGAATCCCAGATATCCATAACTGAATTGATCATACATCCCGCTCCGTTTGGAGGGCTCCGAAGTAATGCGTTCTACAATTTCAACATTCGGCTCTCGGGGATCAAACCGAAATAAATACCCGGAATTCCCATGCACTCCGTAGGCTATTTTTTCCGGCGGATACCAGATTATACGCCGCCAGTTGTACCCCATGCTTCCGGGCCTGGTGGGATCATATTCTCCGAAATAATCGAGTCGTAAATGCACTCCTTCCACCGGGGTGATGGTTCCCGAACTCGGGCTGTAGGTGAGTATATCTCCTTCCGAGGTGGAAAAATAGACCGACCCATCTCTGGGATCGACAACCATCGAACGGCATAACACCCGGTAATCGTCGCCGGGGATCCCGGCCTCCCCGTTTGCGGAAAACTGCCCCAGGTTTTTCATCCTGTCTTTTCCAATATCGTAATGAAGAAAATACCCTTTTGGCCAGCTGATCAAATAAATCAGTCCCCGCTGACGATCCATGGTCATGGTGATAATGCCTTCGCCGTCCGGGGCAATCGCCAGATCCTCGAGCTCGCCACTCGTCAGATTATAGGAGACGATATGGCCCCCGGGATACAGATCATATCCCTCCGGGAGATCTTCCGGTAATCGTTCCATCCCGTCTATAATTTCATAGTAACCGACATGGGTTGCAAAATATAACTTGCTATCTCTTTCATAGAAATTGACGTGACTTTTTCCCTGGGGGACGGCCTTCCGATCTTCTTCACCACAGATCTCGTTTAAATCGGCCAGGAACTCCACCAGATCCGTCTCGGGGTCATAGACATACATCCGGCCTGCCTGATCGATGGCGGCTGACGACAACACGTAATAAATGTTGCCGTCACTGGCAGATGAGATGGCATTGTAGGTATCGTGGGCCTCCGCAAAGCCGGAATAATAATACCTGGCCACCAACGGATGAGGGGTGGGAGCATATTGTGCATTTATTGGAGTGACCGGACCAATTAACAAGCCCATGATACCCGCAAGAAAGAACCTCTCGGCTGTGAGTAAGTGGAACTTCATTCACCTCTCCTTGTTTTAGCCAGGCCAGTCACGCAGCCTAATCGTATTTTTTTGTCTCAGGTATCCGACGGAAGTTTGGCATGTGTTCTTTTCGCCCAGGAGAACCATTGGCCGGAAAGCCGTTCAACCAGAGCCGGTTCCCGGTCAGCCAGATCATGCAGTTCTGTCCGATCGGCTTCCATGTCATAGAGTTCCCAAGGGCCCCTCCCAATCGCCAGTAATTTCCACTTCCCTTCCCGAACGGCTCTGGTGTTACCATATTGCCAGTACAAAGCATCATGTCCTTCCCGTTGATGCCCTCGAAATATCGGTACCAGACTTTTCCCTTCCAGCGGGATCACCTTCCTGCCCTGATACGTTTCCGGATAGTTGGCATCACCTAAATCCACACAGGTTGCCATAATGTCGATGATATGTCCCATTTGATGAGTGATTGTATCCGGCTGAATTACACCGGGCCACCTGGCGATCAGCGGTGTTGCTATACCGCCTTCATGGTCCCAGGACTTGTATTTTCGAAACGGGGTATTGCTGGCATTCGCCCAGGGCGGGTCCACAGATCGGTATGATTCGAGCGGACCGGGTAACTTATCGGGAGTTACATAAATCCGTTCGCCTGAACCACCATTATCCGACAGGAACATAACGAGGGTGTTCTCTTCTTCACCTAATTCTTTTACTTTGTCCACTATCCTGCCAATATTCCAATCCATGCGATCAATCATGGCAGCATAGACCGCCATTTTAAGGTCCCAGATATCTTTATCCTGTACCTCTTCCCATGACATTGTTCCAAGGGCGCCATCACTTAATTCCTGGAATTCCCATTCATCCATGTCTGAAACTTCAGACCAGTCGGGTACCCGTGAATCCCGTGGCGGCAGATCCCATTCCTCCCGAATCAGCCCCATCTCCATCATACGTTTAAATCTTTTTGCTCGAATAGCATCCCATCCCTCCATATATTTGCCCCGGTATTTGGCTATATCTTCCGGCCAGGCATGCAAAGGATAATGAGGAGCCGTATACCCTATATACAGAAAGAAAGGCTGTGTCTCATTACTATACTCATCAAGATATTGCAGGGCATAATCGGTGAACGCATCGGTGGTATAAAAGTCGCGATCCTCGGGAGTGAACGGCTCATAGACCTGGTCATCTATCGCCCAGCGACGGGGATAAAACGGTTCCGGTTTATGTCCAGGCGGCTCTTCTCCTGGGCGCTGTTCCCCGGGATTAAAAAAATTACAGCAACCATCTGCTAACCCGTAATACCTGTCAAAACCCCGATCCACCGGGATTTCATCGGCATGCCATTTTCCCGTCATGAGCGTTCGATACCCTGCTTCTTTGAGCACTTCCGCAATGGTGGCACAGTCCCGCATCTTGGTCGGTCCGCTGTACACACCCACCTGCTGCGAGTAGAGTCCTGTTAGTAAAGAAGCTCTGGTTGGAGCACATTTCGCATTGTTATAAAATTGGCTGAACCGCAGACCATTCTTTGCTAGGGAATCCAGGTTCGGGGTGTTAATTTCACCTCCGTAACATCCCAGATCTGAATAGCCCATATCATCTGCCATTATGAGTATAATATTGGGACGTTCTTTTTCTTCACTGGACGAAAATAACCATGGAGTACACAGCAGGGCTCCGGTTCCCCACCCCAACTTTTTTAAAAAGTGTCTGCGAGAATAGGATTGCATCATAAATTCTTTCCTCTTTTTGTGGTTATTAAACGATCCCATATTCAATTGGCGACGGCAAACAGGCTCTGGCACCAGGTATCAGTAAATCACCTTGATGGCAGTGGTTTAATTTTAAGGTTTCGAAATCAGACTACCCCCTGTAATTCTGAAAGATACTGGATGCCGCTTACATTTTCAAAAAAGGTTTTAGGGTCTGAGAGTGTTTAGAAAACATGAACCTAATACAGGAAACTGAACATAACTTATAATTGTTATGTTTATCAAATAAAAGCAATAACTATTACACTATTTTGACTGTTATATTTTAAATTTTCTTTGCGTTCTTTGCGGCCTTCGCGATCTTCGCGTTTTCAAAATTGAACTCGCATAACTTTGAAGCGGTCCAGTTACTAAAGATCTTTCTATTGCTTTTGGCCGCTAAAACTTTTCAGGAATCACATACGGATCACGGTAATTTCTGGTGCTCATACCATTAGCTTCGTCATCACCTATATATTGTTCGGTTTCCGGATCAAAATTCAGGATGCGTCCCAACCGGTACGAAGTATTTGCCATATGAATAAGGGCACAACTTTTATGCCCCTCTACAATGTCTCCGTCCAGCATAGACCGATCATTCGCCCTTATTGCCTCCACGAAGTTTTGAAACATATTCCCTGTGCCACTCCCGGATGACCCTGGTTCGCGCTCCCGGCCCATGTATGTTTGCCAGTTCCCGTTTAATGAGACAGACATATATCCTTCAGATCCATAAAACAGATTGCCGATGGTGAAATCGCCCGGGCCTTCCACACCACCCTCATGATGGGTGATCCAGTGTCGGACCTCAAACTGCAACATCTTTTTCTTGTCGCCTCCCCCTTCAGGATTCGGAAATTCAAACAGGGCCATTTGAGTATTGGGGGTTTCCTGGTCATCATCAAACATGAAGTGCCCACCCATAGAGGATATTTTGGTTGGCAAATCCACTCCCAACAGCCATCGGGCAATATCCATCTGATGAGCACCCTGGTTGCCGATATCCCCATTCCCATAATCCCAGTGCCAGTGCCAGTTGTAATGAAACCGATTCCGGGTAAAGGGACGACGGGGTGCCGGACCGAGCCAGAGATCATAATGGACTCCTTCCGGAACCGGTTCAACCGGCGTATGACCGATGGTATCACGCCACTTATAGCACAATCCTTTGGCCAGGTATACCTCACCGAGTCCGCCCTCCCGCAAAAACCTGGCAGCCGATTGAAACCCAGGGAAGGAACGCCTTTCAGCGTGCTGTTGAATCAGCACATTGTATCGCTCTGCCGCTTTAATCAGCTGCTGCCCTTCGAAAATGTTATGGGTGGCTGGTTTTTCCAGGGTTGAATGCACGCCCGCCTGGGCAGCCCAGAATCCGGCCAATGAGTGCCAGTGATTGGGAGTAGCCACCCCAATGGCATCGACCTTTTGTTCCTCCAGCATTTTCCGGATATCCACATAGGTATCAGGTTTTGGATACCCATTGTCTTCCAGCCATTGCACACGGTCCGGAAACAGATTTTCGTCTACATCGCACAGCGCCGTAACTTCGACATTTTCCAGCTCTGAAAACGAACGAATGTGTCCGAATCCCATGCCCCGGATCCCCACCACACCTATTCGAACCCTGTCAGCGGCCCCCACCCACCGGGGTTGTCCTCCCCACAGGCTGACACCTGCCCCGGCTGCCAGGGTATACTTTGCGGATTGACGCAGAAAATCTCTTCGATTCATAACCTGTTATTGCTCCTTCGCAAAAAAGTACCATTCTGTTTTTCATAGATTACATTCGCACACCAACTTTATCTGCCCACTGTGAATACAGTGCGATCATTTTCCTGACCTGTTCCGGATGGCTCTCTGCCAAATTGTTCATCTCCGTGCGATCCGCTTCGATATCATACAGTTCCCATTCTTCAATAGTTCTGTCCCATACCAATTTCCATTTCCCCTGCTGAATCCTGACTGCCCGATTCCCTCCGAATTCCCAGTACAATGCATCATGTCCTTCTCGTTGTTTTCCGTGAAATATGGGTACCAGGCTCTTTCCTTCGACCGGCAGGATTGAATTACCATTAAAGGACTCCGGATATGCTGTTTGTGCTAACTCGCCAAACGTGGGCATGAAATCGATTATATGACCAACCTGGGAGGTTCTGGTATTGGATTGAATCACGGCCGGCCAGCGCGCGATAAGGGGGGTGGCGATTCCCCCCTCATGATCCCACTGCTTATACCGTCGAAATGGGGCATTCTGTGCCCATCCCCAGCTGGGGCCTACCGAAGTGTAATATTCCTTTGGTCCCGGGGGATGCGGATAATCCGGCCCTTCCGGTTCTTCAGCACATCCACCATTGTCCGAAAGAAACAGCACCAGAGTGTTTTTTTCTTTCCCCGATTCTTTCAGTCCCTGCAGCAGTCGACCAATATTCTGATCCATCCGATCTACCATGGCTGCATACACAGCCATTCGCAGATCTTCGTATTCCTGATCTGCTGTCTCCCAATCCCTGGCCCGAAAATCGTCTTCAGGGAGTGCCCATTCAGGATCAATTAATCCCATGTCAATCTGTCGCTGATAGCGCTGGCGGCGCAATTCGTACCAACCCATCTTGTATTGACCTGAGTATTTAGCAATATCCTCAGGCCAGGCATGTAACGGATAATGTGGTGCTGTATAGCATAAGTGTATGAAAAATGGTTGATCTTTGGCTGCGAAACGTTTCAACGTTTGTATGGCATGATCGGTAAAGGCATCCGTGGTATAATAATCATCCGGAAACTCCGTGATGCGTTGATCGTTATGGCCAAACACACGGACTCTGCCCCCCTTAAAGGGAGGATCCGGCTGGGCCGGATCAAAGTAATTGCAGCATCCATCCATTAACCCGTAATATTCATCAAATCCCCGATCAATGGGGCGTCTCGGGAACTCACTTCCCAGGTGCCACTTCCCGGTCAGTGCGGTTTGATAGCCTGCCTGTTTCAGCACTTCTCCCAGCGTGACCATATTCTCACGGAGCAACGGCCCCGGGGAGCGTCGATTATACAACCCGGTCAGCACCGATGCCCTGGTAGGAGCGCATTTGGCATTATTATAAAATTGAGTGAACTGTAATCCTTGTTTTGCCAGAGAATCCAGGTGAGGTGTATCTATCTCGCCCCCATAGCATCCGATATCGGAATACCCCATGTCATCTGCCAGAATAAGGATAATGTTCGGCTTGTTCTCTGGTGTTTGAACTCTTCCGAATAATCCCGCTGCAGCGAATGAGAGAGGTGCAAGGCCCACCGTTCTTAAAAAGTGTCGTCTGGTAACAGACTTCGAATACATGTAGAATCTCCCTCCAACATTGGTCAATCTGTCTTAAGCAACCAATTGCATTGTTCCTTTGAAATATATCACCGAATCTACGATTGCATTCTGACTAGAATTATTACCAGTGCCTGATAATCATCGCATATGTAAATAAATGACTAGTTTTTACTCTTCGTAACCCAAATTGGGCTGGACCAGGCCATGATAATCCGATCACGAATTTCCCCCTGCTGTTTCAGTCGAACGTAGTATATCGAATCATCCCGGAAGGTCTGATCCACCGTATTCCAAGTCACATCCAGTCCGCCAGGCTGCATCCTGAATATCACCTCAAAGCCGCCGGAACTCTCTGAATGCCGAAGGACTTCAATCCATTCGATATGATCTGTCCCGTGTGCTTCGATAAATAACTGCGGTTGGTTTGCAGTTACGATACGCTGTCCCATGGGCTGTCCGTTAATCGTGAAATCGAGCAGGATTCTCGATCCGGTAGTCCCATACGTCCGGCGCTGATACAGCGCATCGAAAATATCTGCTCTCGATAACTCGGAGGCATGGACCGCAGTAAGGCCCCATCCGGGTTTCCCGGGCTGCGAGCGGTGATCATCCGATGCGGCAACTGTGCTCAGGTGAATCTCCGCTTCCCAAGCATCCTGCGCATATTGGGGACCCTCTGCCGATCTGCTGGGTGATGTGAATTTACTCTGTTCAAAAGCCAGCGGATGCTCCGGATCATAGGCTTCACTCAGTCCATGCGCCGAATAGATTTCGATATTCCGACGAAACTCCGGATTGTGCGGCTCCCACTCCACCGGCCGGGGAAACTTGCCTGTATGATGCGGGATAGTCAGCGCTTCGCCTGCTGTCAGGGCATCCCATAGCTCCGGGAGTGTCACGTTAGCGGGTGCCAGCAGAGGACCCGGCTTCCCGCGGAAAAATACATTGTGATGCCCGTAAGGAGCGCCGAAGGATGCTTCATAAGCATGGAGGGTCACGAATTCGCCGGGATCATGATGCTGCTCAGTGAGAGCAGTATATTCTTCCCACACATGGTTATAAAGTCCCCGGGTATATCCATCTCTGGAGGGAATGCTGTGATCGGTCATGGCATAAAAATCGAGCATGGAGACATGACGGGCGTATTCGAAATTGTTACTCCCCACGCCATCCCAGCTATACTTTGAATGGGAATGCAGTTCTCCCCAGTAGATGTTCTGTTTCGGTTCAGAGGCCACCACTTTAATGGGATTCACTTTCGCAGGATAAAGCCCGTCCAGTGCCGCGGCCTTGATCCGTAAAATCCCTGTTTTCTCCGGAGTAAATGAGATAGAAGTCCAGCCTTCGGCCATGTCCAACTGAATTGTGTCCGGAAGATCAGCTGTTCCCTGTACAATATCAAACCGAATATCGCCCTGGAATTCATCCACGGGATTTTCATTGGCATCAATGAGCGCTATTTGAAGGATTGCGGGCTGATTCACGACAGTAATGGAGGGACCGGTAACAAGCAGGGTTGCCGGCGGACCGCTTCTGGCACGAATGTTTGGTGAATCAGGATGGATGGTAAATTCACCATTTCCTTCGGTATCAATTGCCCCCAGGATTGGTTCAGGTGAGGTAACGATGTCCGAGGCTCGCATTCCCCGGCTTCCCTGAGATGTATCGCCATAGATGATTTCAAGACGATCTCCCGGTTTCAGATTTCCCTGCTGCACAACCACACGCACCACGTATACATATCGTTCATCCCGGTGATCCAGCCCCTTGCGGGCATTCTTGATTAACGGGCGGTGCGATTCGTCTTCCACTATGGTCTCCAGTTTCACGTCCTCACGGGAACACCTGGCAGAGATATAATGGTCTGCTGTCGGCCGGGTCGCTTGTAGCGGATTGGCGGAATTTCGATCTCCCGCGTGCCAGGCATCCGGCAGCTGGACCCGAATGGCGCCGCCTTCCAACAATCCGGCTTCCCCGACTTCGTAGGTGACGGTCCAGGTGCCATACTCACCGGAAACTCCGACATCGGGATGCACGCTCACTGATCCCAGATCAGCACCCTGACACAGCAGAGGCATACTTCCCAGGATGAGCAGTGTCATTATCCATCTATGTATCTTTAGTATATCAGCCATCTTTTCCTCAACTTGGATCTGTTATTCGAGAAGCGGCTCAACTTCCTCCGGAGTGTATCGAATCACCCGATACAAGGCATCCTGCCGTCCGTCGTCCAATGTATCCGGATTCTGGTATTCCCACACCACTTCTCCCACTGGCGTGACTTCAATCAGGTGGCCGCTGTCCGCCTCGCCGGTGAGTGTGTTGCCGTTCGGAAGTCGCTGGTTTGATCCCCTGGTATTTGAGAAAAAACTCTCGGGAGGATCCGCGGCATATTCCCAGACGATTTCATTCTCCGGCACATCCAATTCCAGAATCCGGGTGTAGCCCCGATTGGAACCATTATCATACATTAATATATTCCCATTTTCAAGGAGTGTCGGCATATGCTGTCTGTCAAGCACTCCCGGACCCCAAGCCCAGACGATTTCTTTGGTATCCCGATCGATAACCGCAATGGTATTCACATTGCGAAAACTGGTTAACACATTCCCGGCCCGGAACCGTGAATCTTTGGCCCCCAATACGTTTTCCCGGAGCACCTCAGCCGTATTAGTATGTGCCCAATCGGTATGATCCACTGGTATGGTGATATCGACGAACTGCTGCAGTTCCAGTGCATGTTTATCGGAATCCCAGCGCCAGGCCTCGCCACAATCAGGAATTTTTTCCACAATGAAATCGCTCAGTAGAGTATCGGGCGACAAATCTGGATTTAATATTCGCTCCCGGCTTATCACCATCGTATTGCCATTCGGCAAGCGATCGAAATCATGATGAGCTCGCATTTCACATTTCCAGACCAGGTTACTATTCCAGTCCAGCTCAAGTATCATCTCGTCCTTAATGATGGCTATCAGATGACCATCGGGCAGCATTTCTGCGTAGTGCCACGAACCACCCTGTACATATCCCCAGCTGTGGACCTCATTTCCTTCCATATCGATGAGGCGGGCGCGCTCGGTATGACGGCTCGAGCACAGCGTGTATCCCCGGTAAAATTTATCGGGTTTATAGGTTGTCACACTTGGTTTGGGCTCAGGCTGCGGACCGCAATGCGCAATAAGAGTGAGCAAAAGGAATAATTGACAAATGGTAACGACACCCTTTAGCTTTTTCATTATTAATTCTCCTCATTCATACTGCCGTTTTCTTATTAAAATCCCTTCTATTTACCACGAAAGAATTCTTGGGCCAGGCTATGAAACGTATCCATTCAATGCAACACGCATGCAGTGATAGTACGAACCCATCGTAGCAAATTCTACGCTGGTATATTCAGCAAACCAAGTGATGTCCTGAAAGAAAAAACTCCCATTCACGGCATTCGAATGTTCCCGCCGTGACTGTGACCTGACGATGCCCCAAGGTCACAAGCGAACGGACGTTCTATAAAAGAAATCGCGATTACCTCACCTTCACCTTCATGTGCGGATCAAACAAACTTAGAAAGAGCCTCCCACAGTTAACCGACTCACGTTATTAAACACTCCGAAATCGGTATACGCGTAATCTATTCGAAGAGCTATTCCAGCCAGCTCGTAGTTTAATCCGAATCCCAGTGAGAGTCCTTCTTCATCATAATTGGTTTTATATCCGGCTCGAAGGGCAATTAAATCACCGAGTGAATATTCCCCACCAATATGAATCCGTTCCGTATAGTCACGGGGATGGAGTGCATCGACAGAGACCAACAATGAATTATTCGGGATCCCTCCTATCAAATCGAAGGCATCCATGGCGAATCCGATCCGGAAAGTGAGGGGTAGCTCGAAAGGGGTTTCTTCGTATTTTAACTGAGGGGAAAAATTGCGGACACTCATACCAAATCGGAAGCTCTTGAATCCCGGATAGAAAATGGTGCCGATGTCATAGGCAAAGCCAGAGATCCTGTTTTCGATCTCCTCTCCGCCGGGTCTGAAAATATTCGCTCCAAGATGCTGATTGGCGTATTTGACATGCGCCCCCAGATGGTATTTATCAGTGAGTTGTCTGGCATACCCAACACCAACGGCAAACGCTCCCACATCCACATCACCCGTTTCAACATATCCTTTGGTCGTACTCGCCACCTGTGTACCGATTAATCGACCGTAATCAATAGAAATATAATCAACGCCTATTACGCCCTGATTACCCAGGCTTTTGGCAATCGCTCCGCCATTCAACGCCATCCCGGAAATCCATTCCGTCCGTGTTGCGAAGAAATCCATGTTCCCTTCCAACTCGGACAGCCCAGCTGGATTGTACATAAGCGCGCTCGCACCCTTGCCGGGCACCGTGAAAGCACCGGCCATTCCGGCAGCCCGTGCAGACATATCGATTTTCAGAAACTGCAATCCGGTTTGCGCAACTTTTTTTATGACCGCATCCGCCGGAGAAGCAACTACCAAGGAGATTACCATAGCTGCCACACAGACTTTAATGTATTTCATTTTCATAATGACCTTCCTTTTTAAATTCTGTGAGTGTTTCTTCATCCTTTGAATTCTTACCGGCTTCTCATCTCACAATTGCGAACTTTACATTCGTGCTTCTACCATCTGGTGTTTCGATATGTGCTACATATACACCACTAACCACCACCTGGCCTGATTGAGATACTTGTTGTTCCTCAAAAATATTTCCCCACGGTTCATCGCCCGAACCATCGTTATGTTCAATAACCTTGACAAGGTCTCCGCTTACCGTATAGATAGTGATAGTGCATTCTGGCGGTAATTCCATAAAGATAATTTTATTCGGCTCACCCGTGTACTGCATCTCCACGGCACTGGCATTAAATGGATTCGGGACCACCCGAATATCCTCCAGAGACTCCCCCGGTGCTCTGGTGAGCGAGGCAGGGCGGTCTGTTCTTGTCAGGTATTTACCACTTTCCAGTACTCCCCGATCCTTTCCATCCACGCCGATGTTTCCAACCCCATCATCATAAGCAGTGATATAGTAATAGTAGGATTGTCCTCGTTCAGCTTCTGTATCATCATAGCTAGTAGTGCTGGCATCTACATCAGCAATTCGGCTCCAGCTGGCTATGAGTTTATTTCCGGACATCCTGGGATTGTTATCACCTTCTGCCCGGTAAATTCTGTATCCCTCGACATTACTGCCTGGAGACGGCTCCCATGAAAGTGCAATTCTGTCTGGCATAGAATTTACTTCGAAACTCACTGGCGGCGGGGGTCCTGTCGGAACGTTATAACCGTTTTTCACGTTCCATTGGGCATTGTAAGCATTCCTAAACAGAGAATCCTGCACGGTATAATACCAAGCATCTCGGGCTACGTCGTTTTCAGTGGGAGCAAGGTCCGGGTAGTTATGATATTGGATGGGTAGATTATCGGGGATACCACCGTAGTCCTCCCAGGTATCCGCTGCCGTCCCGGTTTTCCATGCAGTAGAGACCTCGTAGTTTCTCTCGGGTGGAAGAGCAGCGGCTACATCTGCCCAGACAACCCGAAAAGAATCACCCGGTGCAAGGTGGTAAGGTCCCACAGCGCCGTAATTCTGGCCACGGCCTCCGAACCCTAGCTCTTCATTAAACTTAATACCTCGATCTCCCATACTGACTGAATGATAGGTATTTTGGTAGGCTTCTGGTTCTTCATAGTTCGGTACGCCATTATACCATTTGAATCCCTGCTCCATCACTTTATACAGAGTCTCGATATTCTCGTCAGAATTTTTACTGGCATCCACTTTACTGAATAGCCACTGCGGATTGCCTATTCCTGTCATATGTGGTCGCCTTATATCATCCGTGTGATCGTTGACAGATTTGTCAACGTGCAGCCAGGCGCGCCCCATAAAATACGGGCGTTTCAGAAATCCGGTTTCAGGATGCGGGCGTCCCGTGTTGTCATAGTCTGATCCTGAGCTCCTAGATAGATAATTGTACATGATCCGAATACTGTCACCAGAAGTATAGCCGTATTTATCAAAGAAAAACTGGGCATTATCAGCTCGAATTACTCCCATGAAGTATACATTCTTTAAGGAATCTTCAGGAAGTTCAATATCATCATCAAGGTCAGTATTGCCTGTATGGATAAATGTGAAGTCATAAATTGCATAATCATCGTGATGTTTTTGACTCCATCCATATACCTTTTGATGTATTGAAATCCCTGTCCAGGTGTTATTATAGGATTCTACCATCACATCCGCCGTTCCTGGGATTTTTTCCGGCGCCACTTCATCGACTTGCCGTAACATCCTATCATCATTTAATACACCATCAACCACTACACTCGGTGGCTCGTACCGCATATACTTTTTTATTGTTGCTCCTTCATCATCCGGCACTGGCATTATCACTTGCGATTCATTGAACGTTCCGGTAGTTACATTTGCGATCCGGTACGGAAAGTAATTATTATTTTCATCATACCAGTCCTTCACTCCAAGGTGCAGGCCGCAATTATTCAAGATTCTTCGATTAAAATTATCGTAATCATCATAATACTGCTGTCCTCCTCCATTTCCCATGTGCAAATTATCCATCACTTGCAGCTGATAACTCCCGACTCGAATCCATCGAATTGTACTAGCGGATACCAGAGAAGCGGAAACGAAAATTCCTAACAAAGTGATTATAAGTAGTATATGAAATTGTCTGTTCATTAGTCTTCTATCTCCTTCTCATTGATTGGCCAGTTTCTCCTCAATTATCCCCTTATACCCCCCTCTAAAACTGGAATCGAAATCCAAAAAAGGCTGTTCGGGGATTCAGATAGGTCAGAAATTCCCGATCCGGCATATTGATATACGGTTTGTCTTCACTCTTCATATCACCTGGTCTATCATTGCCAGCAACCAGCCCTCGTTCTTCATATTCCGGTCCGTCGTACATGGGTAAATGCAGGGATTCCAGATAGTCCCGTTTGTCATCGGAATCAGAGAAACCGAGCTGATCAATCGTTTTGATATTGAAGATGTTACGCACATCCGCAAAAATACTGAAGACATATTGTCCTATCCGAAACCGTTTGGTCAATTTAGCATCGACATTATATTCGCCACGCCAGTGGATATTATCCTTCAATTCATAGGTTTCCAACGGATCCCATGTTTCATATTCTCCGGATCTGTAGTAGAAGAGCCAGCTCAAATTCAGATCTCCCAACACCGGAATTCCACCGAGACGCGGCCCCCACTCAACAGGAGCACCTATTTGTATGAAAGCGCGGGCAATGGGACGAGCCAAAGGACGTTCCTGATAGGGGTTGTGCAGTCCATACAGTCGCTGTCTTCGGGGATCTTCATAGTATTGCCTCCGGCCAACGTATCCTGAGGTTGTTACCCGGTAATCGTAGTTTATCCAGCCCCGAACCCACTGACCATATCGCTTCTCGATTCGAATTTCGGCTCCTCTGGTATCCTGATAGTTCGAGTTATTATAGGTTGTGTAATCCACCGAGCCACCGAAGTTCGTATAACCTACCGGGCCTATTTGGTCACCAATGTCTTTGTAATACCCTGCCAATTGAACTTTGAACATCTGACCTACATTAAAGTCAAATCCAAGTTCATAGGCCACAGTTCTCGGCAGGTCCAGATTCGGGTTTCCCAAGTGGGAAATCTCATCAGGCCGTGGAGGTCGATACCTTATGCGGTACATTTCCCCACTGCCCGGCATAGAGTAAAAATGCCCGTAGTTAAAATACATCTTTGCATTTTCCGAGATAGGGTGAGAGATACCAAGGCGCGGACTGATTTTCAGACGATCTTCAGTCGGCTCCTTTGGCGCTTCTTCCTTGAAGGTGTCATGGTATGCCCCAGAGAAATATTTTGAATATGTGCCTACCTCAAACCACTCAGAATTGGGATTGCTGTAGTCCAAACGAATTCCAAAGTTAGCTATCATTCCCTCAAACTCCAACTTATTCTGTATATAGGCACCGATTCGATAGGGCTCCTGGTGCCACTCCCGCAATGGAACTCCGGTGACCCAATCTTTGCCGTAATCTCCAATGAAGCCATGTCCAGGTTTAACCTGATTGACTTTTTCGGTAATCGCATCATAGTTCACTGTCCAGCCAATTTTTAATTGATTATTACGATTGACCTGACTGGTGAGATCAAAACGAAGGTTCAATGTATTCACATTTGAATTATCCAGTTCCAGCTCCGGAATATGGAGGGGAAACAACATCGGCCATCCCCGTGGAAGTTCCTGCCACCAGTATCCATAGGGAGCTTCATCAACAGGGGTATTTCCAAAATACCGGACTGTGGTTGTATCCCGAAGATGATGCCACCCATGGCACACGTCATTCACCTGGAGATAGGCAATATCAAGGTTATAAAATGTATTAGCGCTAAGCACATGTTCCATCGAAATTCCAGCCAAACTACGATAGGTGTCCACCGGCGGATTAGCTGCTGGCACATACATATCAGTATTCGTTCCGGGTGTTTCTAAACGCTTCCCGTAAATAATCGATTTTGCTCCGCCCCGGGCGCGTTCCAGGGCATTCACTTCGCCATACGCGCCTTCCAACGTTACTTTTAAGGCCGAGCTCAAACGAGATGTCAACTTCAAACTGGTATTCTTTTCCTTATAATATTCTCTTCCCGGACTCACCGGCAGAGCATAGAGTTGCCAGTCCGACCGATGTGAGAGGAAAAAAGACAGATCCCCTAATGACTGTCCAACAATCGGTACAGGCCCTCCGAAACTCCCGTCTACCTTCCAATCTGGTTTATGGGCATATTTCAACTCTTGCCCGCCCAGTTCCTCTGCCCCTTCCAACCCTTGACGCCAGATGAAAAGATCTCTGCTCTCTTCAGCGGTGCGATCATCGATAGTCGATTCATTCGAATTCAGTTCTTCAGCTACTTTATCCCATCCCTTGAATGTGGGATATGTTTTCTGCATATCCTCAGGCCAGGCATCGGTGCCAACAAATGCAACATCAGGATCCAGAAAAGAGCGGACAAACCAGTTTCTATGATCCGTAATCGGAACACCGCCATGTTTCAGATGAGGCGGGCTATATCTAAAATCTACTGACGCACTGTACCTGTTCGGATTACCCTCTTTTGTAATCACATTAATTAGTCCGGATCGCACATTGCCATATTCTGCGTTAAATCCACCTTTAACGATATTCAACTCCTGGACAGCACTCAGATTCACCATCACCACTGGCTGATTTCTTCGGTTGTCCACTACGGTCAATCCATCAATTAAAAATTGCGTCTCATCGACACTTCCGCCCCGGACACTCATACCTTCAACTCCAGCTCTGGTATTGAGGTACTCCTCGACGGTTGTGACTGTAGCAACCTCTTCAATCTCTTCAGATGTCACACTGACCGTGCTGGCAGATTCATCCATTTTGATGATTTCGCGCTCGGCTTCCACAGTAACGGCTTCTCCTGCAATCGCCTCTGTACGCAAGGAAAAATTCACAGGGGTTGTATGATTGACAGATACTAGCACGTCCGTTTTGGTTACTCGTTGATATCCTATCATGGACGCAGTAAGTGAGTATCTCCCAGGGTCGACATTCACAATAAAATAATGACCAGTCTCATCTGTAGCTGCACCTTGATCGGTTCCCTCCAATACAATATTCACCCCTGGTAATGGTTCACCAGTTTCAGCATCGGTGACAGTCCCGGAAATTTTTCCCGTGGTTTGACTTAATATCAAGGATATCGGTAGTAATATCAGAACTCCCCCTACACCCGCTAATTTGAAAATGTTTGCCAACATTCTACTCATGTTCATTCCTCCTTATTTTACCTGATATAACCTGTTTTACTATTTTTAATGTAGCCTTGTTTATTTCCCTTCCCATAATAATAAGAGAACTGGCGACATTTTGTTGAAGGAGGAGGCGTCATCCCTGCCACCAGTTCTCTTGCAGTCATATTCACCTTTTTTCCTTTATCTTTTCCATGGGCCAAGAACATGTGAGACGTTCCCGGGGTTAATTCAAAGTCATCCGTAATGTCCATTCCGCCATTTCAAACGCCCCGAGTTCGGCATGCTCTTTTCTGGCGTAGGCTTCCTGCAAGGAATCCGGCCGGCCCTTACTGGGCTGCAAAGCAACCGCACGCCGGGGGCTCCTATTCTTCCGCCCCTTTTGCGCCCCACTTTCCCTCCACACCAAGATTCCCAGATAGGGAATCTGGTGGGGGGCAAATTCCATCCTGAGGATTTCCCCCGTATCGCCCCGGACATACCCGCACGTCCCTGTGGTCAGTGCATCCGTATAGACCTTCAGGCTCTCCTGCCTGTCCGAGTGGGATATCACTGCGTCATTGATGGGCTGAGGTGACTTCAACCGCGGCCAAGGGACATAGTCACCATGCTGACCGAGGGCCTCGTCTGTGGTCCAGTCAAGGAAGACGGTCTCCACCTCGTCTCCCAGCAGGAGACGGGATCCTGAGGGTGCCTCCAATAAAGGCTGGGCTGCCCAGATGTACGCAAACGGCTGGTCCGCCAAATTCATCACCCGATACTCCATATGGACAGTGGGGCCGTCCAGGCGGATTTTTTTACTGAATTCATAGGCCAGTTGCACCCCGGTCACATGCAGGTACATTGCCCCTCCCTCCGAGGCCACGTGATAGTCCCACGGAATACTCCAGACTTCCCCGTGCTCCGGGAAAGCGTTGGGTTTCTGGGCCTGCTCTGGGTTAATTGGCGCATCGCAGGGCGCAATAGTGGGAAAACAGTCCTCAAATCCACAGGGGTCAAATCTCCCATACTCGGCCCCATAGTAAGGTAACCCGGCCTTCCTGTACTCGTGAGTCGGCTCCAGGAAGAATTGCGTTCCGGTGTCCTTTTTGGTTAACGTCAATACTTTTCCCCCGACCTCCGGCACCACAGTCATGTGAAGATATGCATTCTCCAGAACCACATAGAGGACCTCGTTCCGGTAATATGTTTTACCCATCCTGCAGCCTCATCGCTCTTCGATGTGTACGAATCAGCTAAACCAGAGGGGTACACCCCCGGCACTGCATATCGCTGTGAAGAAGCTCCCATCCGTCTTTCTCAGCCTCTGACAGTTCTCTGGCTATGGAGTTCTTAATGTGTCACTTATGTTGATCTAACATATTTCCTTGCAAGATACCTGCCAAACAAAGGAGAAAGGATGTCTGAATATACGTAGGACTTTGAAATTATTGCTATTACAATTATTCATGAATGAGCAGCATGAGAGCTGAATCCG
>CAYPST010000063.1:0-22932 GCA_964413425.1 uncultured bacterium | reverse complement strand
TGGAGGCGTGGCAGGGAGGCGATCCGTGGTCATCCCCGACGTATCGGGGCAGGCTTGTTGTTTCTGTGTTCATCGGTGTGCTATTTTTTATGAATTATTCAGGTTACCATATTAAACTACCATTCTCCCTGCTGATGGGGATGATTCTTCTACTGGGAGGAACGGGATGCGAGAAAGATGTGCCGGTCTCGGCCTTTGAATTCGAGTACGAACCGGAGTATAAAATCGAAGCGGATTTCTATCCGGCGAACCTGGGGAAATCCGTACTGCGGGTGGATCGGACGTTTACCATTGACGATGCGATGAGTCCCGAACGGGCCCATATCCGGAATGCCTCCGCAGAGATACGAACCGAGGAGGGGACATTACTCAGCACGTTTTCCTGGCAGGATAGTGCAGCCGCCTATCCGTATGTCAGTGAGGAGGGCGATGAACCTTTCGGAAACGGGTTCGGCGTGGGAGCTCCCATTGACACCCAGTATTATGGAGCGTATAAATTAAATAATCTGGACTTTGTGCTGGCAGACAGCCAGCGCTACAGAGTCAATGTCTCTATTGACGGAGAGGACTTCAGCACGACGTTTCAGCCGTATCCGGCGGTCACTTTTTTCCCTTTTGCACAGGAGATGATTGTCCGGAAGGAGTATCAATTCGGCGGAGGAACGTATGAGGTCATTTATGCAACCATGGCAGCCGATACGGCAAAACTCCAGTGGGAGGAGGATCCGGAGGCGTTCTTTTATTCGGTCTATATCACCCGGATAGATTATGGAACCCCTATTATGCCCCGGGTGTTTACGTTTCCGGGTCCCGTGCTGGACGTCGGAGCTGTTCCCGGCACCTATGATATCATCATCGGGACATTGAATGAGACCTTGTACAAGCATTATTATCTCAGGGATTTTCCGCCAAACCATGATGTCCGAAATTTCTTCGGCGGGAAAGCGCTCGGATATGCCGGAGCGATTAACGAACGATACCTGCGTATTCAAATTGTTGCGGGAAATAACTAATATAGTGACCTTTCATCTGGCACACAGCGCCGTACTTTCAATTACAATCCGTAGAGGGAGGGAGTACTCATGAGAAGCCAGGCCGGATCGATCATAATGCTTGTTGCAATGGCAGGATTACTTCTGACGTTTACTGCTTACGGACAAGAATTTGATACGTCGGAGTGGACATGGAAAGAAGGCAGGGATGAGTTCGCCCGGATTGTAGCGGGCGAATACTCGACAGCAGTACAGCATTTGCGGACCTATATGCAGGCACATCCGGATAACCAGGAAGTCTTGTTTAGTCTGGCGACAGCATATGCACAGCGTAGCGATATGGATCTGGCCATGGAATATGTTCGTGCCGCTTTGGATGCCGGACTGCCGGTGGAACGCTTTCTGGCCGGTCCGCGATCTGTTACACTGCCTCTCACCGACAGTTCGCCCTTTCAGGAATTTCTCGCTGACAGAGAGACCGAACTGCTGCATGGTCCGTTGCTCGGCGATGTGACCGATACCACTGCCCGCTTCTGGGTGCGCACCTATCATGAGGTGCCGGTCCGGGTGGTGGTCAGCAGCGAGGCTTCTCCCGGTTCGGTGCAGACCACCGGAAAATCACAGACGGACGCCCGACAGGATTATACCGCCGCAGTTGAGGTGAACGGCCTTCAGCCGGCCACGAAGTATTCTTATCAGCTGGAGGTAGACGGGGAGCTGCTGCCGGATAGATGGACTTTTCACACGTTTCCCGGGGAAGGGTCCCCGGCCCGGTTCCGGATCGGCTTCGGCGGGGGATCAGCGTACGAACCAATGTACGAACACATGTGGGCTACCATCGATTCACACAATTTGGATGCCTTTCTTACGCTTGGGGACAATGTGTATATCGATCATCCGGAGATGCCCGCGGTGCAGCGCTATTGTTATTATCGGAGACAATCGTCACAGAATTGGCGGATGTTCACCGCCGGAACGCCCGTGTATGCCATCTGGGATGATCATGACTTTACCACCAATGACGGCTGGGGCGGCCCGGCCGTGGAGACACCCGGCTGGAAACGATCAGTCTGGCGGATTTTCAGGCAGAACTGGAATAACCCCTCCTATGGTGGGGGAGAGGCTCAGCCCGGGTGCTGGTACGATTTTACTATCGGAGACGTCCATTTCATCATGCTGGACGGCCGGTACTACCGGACCGATCCGAATACGGAGGACCCCTCGATGTTGGGACCGGTTCAAAAGCGCTGGCTGCTGAACACTTTACAGGAGTCTGCCGGTACCTTTAAGGTGATCGCCTCTCCGGTACCCTGGGCCGAAGGCACCAAACCCGGCAGTAAGGATACCTGGGACGGCTATGCTGCCGAGCGCGAAGAGATCTTCTCATTTATCGAGGAGCACAAAATCAATGGTATTATTCTTTTATCGGCCGATCGTCATCGATCAGATGCCTGGCGGATTGAACGGGAGAAGGGGTATCCTTTGTATGAATTCGAAAGTTCCCGGCTGACAAACATTCACTTCCATCGGCTCATCCCCGGCAGAATCTTCGGGTATAACGAGAAACCCTCTTTTGGTATTGTGTCGTTCGATACCACACAGGAAGATCCCGGCGTCTCGTATGAAATTTATAATATTGATAACACGTTAATTCATAAATTAACCCTCCGGAAGAGCCAGATCAGTTTCCCCCGGGACTGAGTGAAATCCTGCGGAATGGATCGATGTCTTCAAACCACTGCAACAATTCTTGGCAAGTGTGTACCGGACTTGCGGGTTTACACCGTCTCAAAACGCCTGGCGAGCAGCACGGTGGGTGATCCCCCGGGGAGAGATGTTTATCCATGGATAACTCCCTGTAATTAATAAAAAAATGGAAAAGCCTGTTATGCACCTCCCTGAAACTGGAAATTTTTGACTTCTTCCTTGGACTTCTTCCTTTCGTTCGTTTTCAATTATTCCTATTTTATATTCATCATTTTATTGCCTGAGGAAAAGGTTCCGTTCAAATAAGATGCAAATATCTTACCCGCCAAATTGTGATGGTACGACAAATCGAATGTATGATTTGAGCGCTTATGGCAAGTAAAGACAAAGCTCGGATATGGGAGGATTCTCTATGAGTGGAAAAAAATGGTCACGGCGTAAGTTTTTGAAATCAATCGGTCTGGCGATGTTTTCTTCAGGGATGATTCCATTGTCTGCATGCAGCCGGTCAGATCGTCGACCAAATATCCTTCTCATTATGGCGGACGATATGGGATTTTCGGACATCGGCTGCTACGGTTCCGAAATCAATACCCCCAATATCGACTGGCTGGCAGAACATGGTCTCCGGTTTACCCAGTTCTACAACGCCGCCCGCTGCTGTCCCACCAGGGCTTCCCTGCTTACCGGACTCTATCCCCATCAGGCCGGTATAGGCGGAATGGTCAGCACCACCAATCCGCCCGGACCGTACCAGGGATATCTGAATGATCAATGTGTCACCATTGCCGAGGTATTGGGAGAAGGTGGCTACACCACACTGATGTCGGGAAAGTGGCACGTGGGTGAAGAGCGACCGCACTGGCCCGCGGATCGGGGTTTCGATCGGTACTTCGGATTGATCAGTGGAGCAGCCAATTATTTCGATATCTCCAAGACAAAACGGCCGGATATCACCCGGCAGATGGCGCTGGATGGGGAACCGTACACTCCGCCGGACGAGGGATTTTATATGACGGATGCGTTTTCGAACCATGCCGTGCAATTCCTGGAAGAACGCGACCGGGAGGAGAGGCCCTTCTTTCTGTATCTGGCCTATACTGCGCCGCACTGGCCTTTGCACGCCTGGCCGGAAGATATTGCCAGATACGAAGGGGATTACCGAAGCGGCTGGAGCGCACTTCGCAAACAGCGCTATGACAGGCTCATTGAGATGGGGATTATCGAAGATCACTGGGCCCTTTCTCCCCCGGATGAGGAGGTGGAACCCTGGAGCTCTGTGGACGATGTTGAGTTAATGGATCTCAAGATGGCGGTGTACGCAGCACAAATCGACCGGATGGATCACGGGATCGGGAAGGTTCTGGATACACTCCGGGAACGGGGCAAACTGGACAATACGCTGGTGATGTTCCTCTCGGACAATGGCGGCTGTCATGAGGAGAACGTCTCCGATCGCGCGAATATCGACATTCCGCCGGGAGGGGAAGACTCCTATACCAGCTACGGCCGTCCCTGGGCAAACGCCAGCAATACGCCCTTTCGCCTGTATAAACACTGGGTCCATGAAGGAGGAATCGCGACTCCACTGATTGCATATTGGCCGGGAGTTATTCAACAGCAAGGGCAGTTCACTGACCAGGTCGGCCACGTCATCGATCTCATGGCTACATGCTGCGAGGTGGCAGGTGTCAGATATCCCCGCAGGTTTGAGGGACGTGAAATCCTTCCGCTGGAAGGCAAGAGCCTGGTACCGATATTCAGAGGCCGAAACCGTAAGGGGCACGATGCGCTCTATTGGGAACATATGGGTAACAAAGCTATCCGGGAGGGCAACTGGAAACTGGTTTCCATTAGTGAAGGCGAATGGGAGCTGTATGACATGGAGCAAGATCGTTCGGAACTAAATGATCTGGCCGACCAACATCCGGAAAGAGTGGATGAGATGGTTGCCCGCTATCAGCAATGGGCAGAGCGTTGCGGTGTGAATCAGAGGCCGGCCTGAACGGAGAGATGCCTTCTCTCTGCGATTACGAATGTATATCTTGGTTGAAAGAGGGAACTCTCAAATGATTGATTGAATGCCATTCATGCGAAAGGATGATTTCCATGTCAAATATGAACAGACGGAAGTTTTTGCACTCCTTCGGAGTTGGGGCAGCTGCGTTAGCGCTGACTCCTGTTTTCGGCGGAAGTGTTGTATTTTCGAGAAATCAAAGAGGACGACAGTCTCCCAATGTCGTTTTGATCAACGTGGATGACCTGGGCTGGACGGATCTCTCCTGCCAGGGAAGTGCCTACTTTGAGACGCCCCATATTGATCGGCTGGCCTCCCAGGGGATGCGGTTCACCGATGGCTATGCGGCCTGCGCAGTGTGCTCGCCCACCCGGGCGGCGATTATGACCGGCCGGTACCCCGCCAGAGTCGGGATCACCGACTGGATTCGCGCCCGCTTCCAGGGAGGCGAAATCCCGGAAGACAAGCAGAATCCGACGGAATATGTGGGGGAAGCCGACAAGAAACTTCTGACGCCGCCCAATCCACTCTGGATGGAGCATGAGGAACTCACCATCGCAGAGATGCTGGAAGATGCGGGCTATGTCTCCTGTCATATCGGCAAATGGCACCTGGGCGCTGATGAGTGGTACCCCACAGAGCAGGGCTTCGATTTCAACGTGGGAGGTTGTGACTACGGGCAGCCGCCCAGCTATTTCGATCCCTATTGTAATCCCCGGCAAGGCTGCATTCCCACCATCGAACCAAGGAAGGAGGGAGAGTATCTCACCGACAGAGAAGGGGATGAGGCGGTGCAGTTCATTGAAGAACATCAGGATGAGCCGTTTTTTCTCTACATGGCCCATTATGCCGTGCACACCCCGATTCAGGGAAAGCAGAATTTAATCAATCGCTACGAAATGAAACCGACCACGAATCAGAAGGATTCAGAGTATGCGGCAATGGTGCACAGCGTGGATCAATCCACCGGCCAGATCATGGAGGCGCTGGATGAGCTGGGATTGACGGACAACACCCTGGTGATCTTCACCTCCGATAACGGGGGTCTGGAGGGCCCCACCGATAATGCTCCCCTGCGATCAGGTAAGGGCTTTCCCTATGAAGGCGGGATCCGGGTGCCGGTGATTATCCGCTGGCCAGGCGTGGTGCCTGCTGCCACGGTGTCGTATGAACCGGTGATCAGCATGGATTGCTTTCCCACTATCCTGGAAGCCGTGGGCATTGATCCGCCGGCGAACAGAACCATCGACGGGATCTCGCTGCTCTCCCATCTGCGGTCCGGCGGGAAGACATCTCTGGAGCGGGACACCCTGTTCTGGCATTTTCCGCACTACCGGCAGGGGCATCGGGTGCCGCCCTACGGGATCATCAGGCACGGCGACTGGAAACTTATCAAATGGTATGAGGGCCCCACTTACGAGTTATACAATCTCCATGCGGATATCGGCGAGCAGCAGAACCGGGCGGAGCAGATGCCCGCGAGAGTGCGCGAACTGAATGAGCTGCTCGTCCGGATGCAGGAAGAGACCAATGCCAGATTGCCCCGCGGGAATCCTGATTATGATCCGGCAGCGGAGCAGGCATGGTGGCAGGAGCATACCAGTTGAGGAGAAATCCTGGGATATACGTGTCTGAAATTATGTGTTGAATTGCACACTCATTAATATGTATATTCGACCTATTCTAAGAAGAAGATGCTAGTGTCTTTAAGGTGACTATCTGGGTTCACAAACTGAGTATATTCTCGAATTAGTGCCGATGGTGATTGAAATTCGGAATCTGCCCCATGCAGCGGGTGCCGGATATATGGATCACTATCGCGGGATCCGGTCCGGGAATATTATCCAGTGTGAAGACGGGTACTTTGCCGGCGGACGCGGCGGCGGAATTGTGTATGATAATGCCGGGAACAAAATCATCGAGTTCCCCGGGGATGGTGGCCGGGGGCACCAGCAGAATTTCATCGAGGCGGTGCGCAGTCGCGACCGGAGTATCCTCCATTCGGAACTGGAGGAAGGCGTGATATCGGCCGAACTCTGTCATCTGGCGAATATTTCGTACCGGTCAGGCGCAGCCGCTTCACCGGGTACCGTGCAGGAACGGACCGGCGAGACGGAGAAAATGGCGGAAACCTTTCAGCGGGTCCGCAGCCATCTCCAGGCGAACGACATTGACATGGATAGGGAACGCATTATCCTGGGTTCCTGGCTGAGATATCAGCGGCATTCCCGCCGGATCACCGGGGGTGACGGCAACACAGAGCTCATTGCCAATGCCTTGCTGGAACCAACCTATAGAGAACCGTTTGTGGTGCCGAACAATGTCTGAGATCAAGGTCCGGTTTTATTTCCCCTGGCAGCGCCTTCAGAATGCACAAAGCATATCGGAGGAGGAGGAGGCTTTGTACTGAAGGCGCAGCTGCCAGGGGATTTCACTTTGGGTTTGTCCCCGTAACCCCACAATATAACAGATGGCTGGGATGACTCACGGGATTCCGGTACGTGATAATGATATCATCATGGTCGGATACTATAGTCCACCTGCCGGATGGAGGATGAAGATAATCGGCCGGCTTTTTGGGAATATCAGATTGAGTTCCAATCCGAGGTAATGTTGCCAAGGCTCTTCCACCGCATAAGTCGCATCTCCATGATACCGGAAGACTTTTTGCGCCGGTTTACTGCATATGACAGGTGAATCGGAACCATCAAACCGTTTGACCAAGAGAGGGCTTATAGGGAAATATACCGGAGAATCATACATAGAGCAGGTACAATGTCGAGTGTCCTGAGAATTTTAATTGGTTGATCACCTTCTTTAGTATTATTTTAAAAGCTCTGAATCCTGCAAATATCACACAATCAAACGCAGGCAGTTATGAAAATTAATTACGAAATCGTTCCGGAGCATTTCACCTCCGCTTTGCAGTCATTCTGGGATCTGTCCGATCAGAAGATTCGTCTGATTGAGCGGGAATACGATATCTCCCAGGGATCCCCGGTATTCACCGTCGATGGCAAGTATACCACCCGTGCCTGGACCGACTGGACCCAGGGATTTCAATACGGATCCCGCATCCTCCAGTTTGACGCCACCGGTGATGAAGAGCACCTGGAAAAAGCGAAACAACTGATTGCGGACAATATGGCTCCCCATGTTTCCGATTTTGGGGTGCATGATCATGGATTCAATAATATCAGCACCTATGGCAATCTCTGGCGATTGATGCAGGAAGGGAAAATCCCCCGGAACCGGCAGGAGCAGAATTTCTATGAGATGGCGTTGAAAGTTTCCGGAGCGGTTCAGGCCCGTCGGTGGACGAGAATCCGGGAGAACGGCGGTTTTATTTATTCGTTCAACGGTCCGCATTCATTGTTTGTGGACACGATTCGATCGTTGCGGAGTCTGGCAGTCAGCCATCTGCTGGGACATACTCTTCATGATGAAACCGGCGATTCGGTGAGTCTGCTGGCACGTTTGATTAAACACGCCCGGGCCACGGCCCGGTATTCGGTGTATTACGGTACGGGCCGAGATTCGTATGATGTCCGGGGGCGGACGGTGCATGAATGCATCTTTAATGTGGAGAGCGGCGGCTTTCGGTGCCCCAGTACACAGCAGGGGTACAGCCCATTCACCACCTGGACTCGCGGTTTGTCGTGGGCGATGGCCGGTTTTGCCGAACAGCTGGAGTTTCTGGAGATCCTGAACAAATCCGAATTTACGGATTTCGGCGGATGGGAAACCGTCCGGGATTGGATGCTGAAGGCCGCCACTGCCACCTGTGACTTTTTTATAGAAAACACACCGGTGGATGGGATACCGTACTGGGATACCGGCGCTCCCGATCTCTGGCAGCTCGACGAGTATCTCGAGCGACCGGCGGATCCCTTCAACGCGCATGAACCGGTGGATAGCTCAGCGGCAGCTATCGGCGTGCAGGGCTTACTGCGGTTGGGGAGATATGTACAGAATCAGGGCCAGACCGAAGACGGAGATAAGTATTTTCAGGCCGGTCTCACCGTCCTGCAAACGCTCCTGGATGAACCATACCTTTCGACAGACTCAGATCACCAGGGTTTGTTGCTCCATTCGATATATCACCGGCCGAATGGGTGGGATTACATTCCGAAGAATCAGCAGATTCCGTGCGGGGAATCCTGCATGTGGGGTGACTATCATCTCCGGGAAGCGGCATTGTATGTGCATAGATTGATAGAAAATGAACCTTATTATGTTTTTTTTGGCCCGGAGAGTGAATGAGCACTACGAATCCAGGACAACCGCAAGATTTATCGCGATTATGCGTTCATACCATTACCACCACACCATGGGACATTGAAGAGGCTGCACAAAAATTTGCCGGGGCCGGGGCGAAGGGCATTACCGTCTGGAGAGATGCTCTGGAAGGGCGGGATCCTGTACAGGTCGGTCACCTGCTGCGTGATGAAGGTCTGGAGACCGTATCTCTCTGCCGGGGCGGGTTCTTTCCGCACCCGGAGGCGGCGAAGCGGGAGCAGGCGATTCAGGAGAACAGAGCCGGAATCGAAGAGGCGGCGGCGCTGGGGGCGCCGCTGGTGGTATTGGTCTGCGGGGCGCATCCGGCCCAATCATTGGAGGAATCTCGTAAACAAATAGTTGATGGCATCCAGGCAATACTGTCCGATGCGGAACAGGCGGGCGTGCAACTGGCAATCGAACCGCTTCATCCCATGTACGCCGATACCCGGTCAGCCATTAATACCCTGCGCCAGGCAAATGACATTGCCGAACAGATCGACTCGGAATGGGCAGGAGTCGCGGTAGACGTGTATCATCTCTGGTGGGATCCGGGCCTGGAGGTTGAGATCCGTCGTGCAGGAAAGCAGAACAATCTGTGTGCCTTCCATATCTGTGACTGGAAGTCGCCCACCACGGATCTGCTCTACGACAGAGGGCTCATGGGCGAAGGATGCATCCCCATTCGCCAGATCCGCGGATGGATGGAAGACGCCGGCTTCGATGGATATCATGAAGTGGAGATCTTCTCAAAACAGTACTGGAGCATGAATCAGGACGAGTATCTCGCCCGGATTATCGAAGCATATAGAAAAAACATATAGCCACAGATTTGCACAGATGAAGAATTACACGCAGAGGGCGCAGAGAAGCAAACGCAGAGGACGCAAAGAAAAAACTTCAAATATTCAAAGTGTGCTTTCTATTAAAGGCAAAGTCTCAGTTGGATTGTGAATAATCCATAAACTCTCTGGGTTCTTGGCGTTCTTCTTTGCGCTCTCTGCGTGAAAAATAAATTCATAAAAATAAGCCATAATGAAAGAGTTGGCACATTTGGTGGAGTGAGGGGATAGATAATTGACCGAGAATGAGATTTCCAGGGAAATCATAGGGAAGGCGATTGAAGTTCATAAGAGTTTAGGCCCGGGTCTATTGGAATCAGTTTATGAATATGCACTGGCACATGATCTGGAAGAAAGTGGATTTCACATACAGCAACAGATGGTACCGCCTGTTCAATATAAAGACCTAAAAATTAAAGCAGGATACAGAATTGACCTGTTTGTGGAAGAAAAAGTAATTGTTGAAATCAAGGCCATAGATGAACTGGCCAAGGTACATTACGCTCAACTGTTGACATATCTTAGACTATCTGGTGTTAAACTGGGTTTATTGATAAACTTTAATAAAAAGTATTTAAAGCAAGGTATTCACAGGATTGTCAATAATTTATAAGATCATCATGTTGTCCGGGACATCCAAAGTAATTAAAAAAGGGCACAAAGATAATAATGGGCAACAGGAGATTACTATTCATGGCGGGGCAGCAATTATAATAATTCATATTTTTTTTAATCTTTGCGATCTTCTTTGCGGTCTCTGTGTGAACTAGCTCAGGGGGCGGTATGACTAGTAACAGCACTGTTCACAAAGTCGGGGTTATCATGCACGGGGTCACCGGCCGGATGGGCACCAATCAGCACTTGCTGCGGTCCATGGTGCCGATTATGGAGCAGGGGGGTGTCCGCATCTCTGACCAGGAAACCATCATGCCGGAGCCTGTGCTGGTGGGGCGGAATCCGGTGAAACTTCGGGAGCGGGCGACGCAATCGGGTATCGAGAAATGGACAACCGACCTGGAGGAAGTGCTGGCAGATTCCGCCTATCAGATTTACTTTGATGCACTGACGACGAATCTTCGGGCGAAATACGTGCGACGGGCCATCGATGCAGGGAAGCATATTTATGTGGAAAAACCCAGTGCCACCACGCTCAAAGAAGCTTACGAACTGTATTCGCTGGCAGAGGACGCGGGCATCAAGCACGGGGTGGTGCAGGACAAACTCTGGCTGCCGGGTATCCGGAAACTCAAATTGCTTCTGGACAGCGGATTTTTCGGCGAGATACTCGCCATCCGGGGAGAATTCGGCTACTGGGTCTTCGAAGGGGATCGCATTGCGTCGCAGCGGCCGTCCTGGAATTACCGGAAAGAGGCCGGCGGGGGCATCATCCTGGATATGTTTCCGCACTGGAATTATGTGCTCGAAAATTTATTCGGTAAGGTCAGATCGGTCTCCTGTATTGCCACCACTCATATTCCGAAACGCTGGGACGAGGAGGGGCAGCCCTACGAGTGCACCGCGGAAGACGCCGCATTTGCCACTTTCAAGCTGGACGGGGGGATCATCGCCCATTTCAACTCCAGCTGGGTCACCCGGGTGCGCCGGGACGATCTGGTGTCCATCCAGGTGGACGGCACGGAGGGTTCAGCGGTCGCCGGACTGCGGACGTGTTACCTCCAGCCATACGCCGCCACCCCCAAACCGGTCTGGAACCCGGATGTGGAAACCGGGACTGACTATCTGGCGGACTGGATGGAAGTGCCTGACCACCAGGACTATGAGAATGCGTTCAAAGCCCAATGGGAAGTATTTCTCCGCCACGTCGCGCTCGATGAACCGTTTCCCATGGATTTGCTCTCCGGGGCCCGGGGTGTGCAGCTGGCAGAGAAGGGCACGGAGTCGTGGCAGCAGCGGAAAACCATGGATATTCCCGAACTCGAATCAAAGCAAAGGATCTGAGAAGGAAAGCAAATGGGGAACGTGGCATTAATCACCGGCGGAACCAGAGGGATCGGCTCTGGCATTGCGGAACGGCTGGCTGCCGAAGGGTATGATCTGGCACTGAACGGCGTGCGGGAATCTGCGCAGGTGCAGTCGGCCCTGGAGCATTTGCGATCCACCGGGCGAGAAGTGATTTACTGCCAGGGGGATGTCAGCGACGCCGGCGACAGAGAGGCGATTCTGTCAAAGATACGGAAACAATTCGGAGCACTGCATGTCCTGGTGAACAATGCCGGCGTGGCTCCGTCAGAACGAAACGATATCCTGCATGCCACTGAAGACAGCTTCGAACGCGTCCTCAAGATTAATCTTCAAGGTCCATATTTCCTGACACAGAGCGTCGCCAATTGGATGATCGAACAGCAGCAGTCCGTGGAGGACTTCAACGGTTGCATCGTGTTTATCACCTCTATTTCCGCAACAGTGGCCTCCACGGATCGAGGCGAGTACTGCCTGTCCAAAGCCGGGCTCAGCATGGCCGCCAAACTGTGGGCGGTGCGCATGAGCGAGTTCGGGATCCCGGTGTATGAAGTGTCGCCGGGCATTATCCGCAGCGATATGACGGCAGGCGTCCAGGAAAAATATGATCGGCTCATTGCCGAAGGGCTGATGCTCCAGGCCAGATGGGGCGAGCCGGAGGATGTCGGGAAAGCGGTGGCATCCCTGGTTCGCGGTGACTTCGCGTATTCCACCGGCCAAACCATCCAGGTGGATGGCGGGATGACTATCCAGCGATTGTAGCTGAATCCACGAATGACATGAAAAGCAAATGGAACCACGAATTGCCCCAGTGGGGAGCCCCTGGCACACGAATTGACACGAAAGAGGAAAGAGGAAAGAGGAAAGAGGAAAGAGGAAAGAGGAAAGAGGAGAAGACTTACTGATCGAAGCGCAAGTGTGGAGGGGAGTGGGGTGATAAATCCAGTCAATCCTGTTCATCCTGTCGAGAATTGGGACAGGATTTACGGGATATACAGGATAGAAGAGCTTTACATCAAGTGAAATTACACTGCGCATACTGAAAGGATTTGATTGTGCAAAAGAAGAAATCCCTGTACTGGAAGCTGTGTATCATTGGAACGGTGGTCCTGTCGATTCTCACATTCACGCCGCTGGTGATCCCGATGGGCACCTACGGTCCAAGCATCGGAGGAGTTCCCCGGACCTTGTGGACCGGTATTCTCATCTACGTCCTGCTGGTGGTGGTGACCTACATCGGCACCCGGGTCTATCCGGGGAGCGATGATGATGAGGAAAGACAGGTGACGCAATGACCACCTGGCTGCTGATTATCGGAGCCCTTTGGCTGCTGATGCTGGTCTTGTTCAGTGTGAGGTCGTATCGGAAGACCGAAACCGCCCATGATTATATTTTTGCCGGCTCGAGCGTCGGGACGCTGATCGGATTGATGACCTTTGCGGCAACGCTGTTCAGTACGTTTACACTCATGGGCATGCCGGACTTTTTCCGTGTCCACGGGGTGGGCGCCTGGATCTTTCTGGCGGTCTCCGATGCGGTAATGTTCTTCCTGATCATCGCGTTCGGATTTCACCTGCGCCGGCAGGCTCGTGCAAAAGGCTATCGCGGCGTAGCAGGATTACTGTGCGATCTCTACGGTGCCAACTGGGCCGGATATGTCTATCTGGCAGGTATTTTGATCTTTCTGGTGCCCTATGTGGCCATTCAAATTCGAGGCATTGCCATCTTTTTAAGCGCCATTTTTCCCGAAGCCCTGCCGGCCTGGGGGTGGTCCACGGCCATTGTGGCGGTGATGCTGATGTACAGCGAAGTGGGCGGTCTCCGGGCCATCATTTACAGTGATGTGTTGCAGGGGACCATTCTGCTGATAGTCCTCTGGATTATCGGTGTGAGCTGCGTGGTGCATTTCGGGGGAATCGGCGACATGTTTCACACGGTGAAATCGATGGAACCGGCATTGCTCTCCACGCCAGGTCCCCAGGGATTGTTCACGGTGCAGTTCCTGGTGGCATCCTTCTTTGCCATTGTCTTGATCCCGGTGACCCAGCCGCAGGTCACCACCCGCCTGGTGATCATGCGGAGCAAGGAGAAGATGCATCGGATGGCGGTCTCGCTGGGCGTGTTCACGGCTTTGATTTTGTTGCCGGTCATTGCTATCGGGATGTACGGAGCTGTCTATTACGGCGAGGCGACCACCCGGGAATTTCTCTCCCAGGTGCTGTTGTTCGAGCGCACCAATATCGTAGCAGCGACAGTGGTGATCGGGTTGATTGCGGCGGCGGTCTCCACGTCGGACTCCCAGCTGTTTGCGCTGGGCACGGAGGTGCGCTCGCTCCTGTCGGGCAAGGAACGCCATGTCCTGCTTATCACCCGGGGATTTATCTTTTTATTTGGATTTTTGGCGCTGGCGGTCTCCCTGGTCAGCTCCGATGAGCTGGTGCTGCTGGCCCGGGACAGCTTTGCCGGGACGGCCATTATGGGCCCGTTGATTATTGCGGCGATCTTCGCCAAACGGGCGCCGGGAACAGTACTGGTTGGCGCGACGGGGCTGGGATTAATGGCCTTTCTGGTCGAACGGGTGAATCTGTTCCCCTTTCCGGATGCTATCCTGGGGATTCGTCTGGATCTGTTTCTGTTGATGGCGCTTACCATCATTGCGGTCATTTCTGTTATCTTTCACCATTTTACGGGTGCGGCCGACACGGATGAGTCGGGTGAGGTTGCATAGTGATAGAAAGAAACAGTGTAATATCTTGGTAATCCGGGTTCCGTTCAGCGGGGCTCATTTAGAATGATGCTGATTGCGGATTTTTATCCGGATCACTGGCAAATAACAGAAGGTCTCACAGGTATACAAGACTATCAGGTGAATACAAAAGGAGGAAGCTATGAAAAAAACAAGCCACACCAGCAGGCGTGACTTCTTAAAATTAACAGCATTTTCAACGCTGGCCGCCGGAATCTCGCCAGCTGTACTGGGAGCTTCGGGCACCAGGGCAGCAGGTATGAACAGCGGAGCAGCAGTGCCGCCCAGCGATGAGATTCGCCTGGCCACCATCGGCACCGGCGGCATGGGATTCGGTGATACCCGGACCGCCCTGCAGGCACCGGGCGTCCGGTTTGTGGCGGCTGCCGATTGCTATGACGGGCGGTTGAAGCGGGTGAAAGAGGTGTTCGGCGAAGAGGTGGACACTACCAGACGATACGAGGAGATCCTGGACCGCCGGGATATCGATGCGGTGATTATTGCCACGCCGGATCACTGGCATGCCCGGATTGCCATCGATGCCATGCAGGCAGGGAAACACGTGTACTGTGAAAAGCCTATGGTTCAGGATCTGGAAGAAGGGCCCCGGATGATCCAGGCAGAGAAAGAGACCGGGATGGTGGTCCAGGTCGGCAGCCAGGGGATCAGTTCGATCATCGATAAGAAAGCCAGAGATCTCTACCGGGCAGGGGCCATCGGTGTTCTGACTATGGTGGAGGCGGAAATTCCCCGGAATTCCGCCACCGGTGCCTGGCAGTATTCCATTCCCCCGGATGCCTCGCCCAGGACCATCGACTGGGATCGATTTCTGGGAGATGCGCCCAACCGCCCGTTCGACGCCGACCGCTTCTTCCGGTGGCGAAAGTACTGGGATTACGGCACCGGCATTCCGGGCGATCTGTTTGTCCATCTTCATACCGCCATTCACTATGTGCTGGGCTCGCATGGCCCGGACCGGGTGATGTCCACCGGCGGCATTCGGTACTGGACGGAAAAACGGGAAGTCCCGGATGTGCATGCCGGATTATACAACTACCCGGAGAATGACAGCCATCCCGGATTTACGCTTTCGCTCAAAGTCAACCTGGCTGACGGAAGCGGAGAAAGTGGTTCCGGGTTCCGGTTTATCGGTGATGAAGGAATGATCACCATGGAAGGGAACAGCCTTGTCTTGTCCAAGGCGCCGCCCCGGGGCGCACCAGGCTATACCATCTACACCTTCCCGGAAGAAAACCAGGAAGCATTTCTGGAGGAATATCGGAGAAAATATCCCGAACCCGAAGAACCCACCGTGACCGAATCGGGGGAAACGGTGTTCGAAGCGCCACGGGATCACAATTCCCGGCTGGAACACTTTAAGGATTTCTTCCATGCCATCCGAACCGGTGACTCCGTGATTGAAGACTCCATGGTCGGATTCCGGGCGGCGGCGCCGGCGCTTCTTGCGAACAAGAGTTACCGGGAAGGTAAGATCTGCAAATGGGATCCTGATGCGATGCGGCTGCTGGCCTGAGAAAATCCGGAATACGGGAAAGAGTAGATGGGAGCTCTGTGAGAATGGCACGTCAATGAAAACATTGTCATCCTGACCCCGAGCCTTCGGGGGAAGGATCCCCCAGGATAATGCTTCCAGCTGACTCAAACGCTTGGATAACAGGAGAAAGCGGAATAACGAGGAGATCCTTTCCCGGCAAGCCGGGATCCCGGACAACGGGACTTCGCTCAGGATGACAGATTTCGCGCTTGTTTTGTTGTTTTCACACAGCCTCTATTGTATAAGATTAATGAGACGACTGTGCATTCGGAGCGGAATAGAAAGAAATCAAATGAATCCGAGGTGTTTCTTTATCCTCAAACCGTATACCGTATACCTGCTAATCAGTAAAATACAATAAAAACTGAAGGGATAATCTGATGAAGAAACTTTTATCACTTGGTCTGATTTTGTTATTACCATTCGCAATTCTATTGCCGCAGGATCGACCGGTGAAGAACGTCCATCAAACCCGCTCGGAAGTGATGGCCCGCAACGGGGTGGTGGCAACCAGCCAGCCGCTGGCATCGGCTGCGGCGCTGCGGGTGCTCAGGGAAGGGGGGAATGCCATTGATGCCGCGGTGACGGCGGCAACCACCCTGAGTGTGGTGGAGCCGATGATGACCGGAGCGGGCGGCGACCTGTTTGCTATCGTCTGGTCAGCGAAGGACCAGCAACTCTACGGCTTGAACGCCAGTGGATACTCGGGATCCAGGGCGACCATCGAATATTTTCAAAACAAGGGACTGGAGGAAATTCCGTTGGAAGGATTGGAGCCGGTAACGGTGCCCGGCGCGGTTGACGGTTGGAATAAATTGCTGGATCGGTTCGGAACTATTTCGCTGGGACGCGCTCTACAGCCGGCCATTCGCTATGCGGAAGAAGGGTACGCAGTCTCTCCGGTTATCGCCGGTGACTGGGTGCGGGGCGTCGAGAAACTCCGGAAATTTCCGACCTCCAGAGAAACATTCCTCATCGATGGAAATGCACCCGAACCGGGCGATATCTTTCGGAATCCGAATCTGGCGGAAACCTATCGTACACTGGCAAAAAATCCTGATTCCTTCTATCGGGGACAAGTTGCCGAGGAGATCGCCGCATATGTGGAAGCCAACGGCGGACTGTTCACCCTGGAAGACTTAAACAACTATCATGCGGAGTGGGTTGACCCTATATCCACCACCTATCGCGGATACGAGGTCTTTGAGCTCCCGCCCAACGGGCAGGGGATTGCCGCTCTGGAGATGCTGAATATTCTGGAAGGATTTGATCTCGCAAGTTATGCCCACAATTCGGGTGAGTATCTGCACCTGCTGGTGGAGGCGAAACGGTTGGCCTTTGCCGATCTCTACCACCTGGTCGCCGATCCGAGGCGTGCGGATGTCCCCGTGGAACGAATGCTTTCCAAAGAGTATGCTGCGCAGCGCAGAGCCATGATTGATCCGAAGCAGGCGAATCCTGAGGTGGAGTCGGGGATTTCCTGGACAGGGGATACCGTCTACCTGACCACTGCTGACAGTGAAGGAAACATGGTCTCCCTGATCAACAGTATCTTCTATCTGTTCGGATCCGGTGTGGTGGCTGGTGAAACCGGTATTATCCTGCAGAACCGGGGGGCACTGGCCAGTCTGAATCCGGATCATCCCAACAGTCTGGCACCGGGCAAACGGCCGTTTCATACCATTATCCCGGCGATGGTGATGAAAGGCGGACAGCCCTGGCTCTCCTTCGGCGTGATGGGCGGACCCATGCAGCCGCAGGGACATGTGCAGGTGCTCTGTAATCTGATTGACTTCGGGATGAATATTCAGCAGGCCGGGGAAAGCCCCAGATTCTTTCATAATAGCGGCCAGCTGGCACTGGAGTCGGATATCAGTGCCGAGGCAAACCGCATTCTCCTGGAAAAAGGACATAGTCTGGTAACGGTGAAAGGGAGCTTCGGCGGCTTCCAGGGAATCCTCAAAGACCCGGAAACAGGTGTCTATCACGCAGGATCGGATCCCCGGAAGGACGGGCTGGCCATCGGGTTCTGATTCGCGCTTCACGGAACCCGGAGGCGGCCGCAGCTGTTAATCCCCTGGTGATAAAATTTAAAAGAAGGGCACGAACCACTATGAAACGACGTGACTTTCTCAGGTTAACAGGAGCAGGAATGGGCGGCATCGCACTCTCAGTGCTGGGCTGCGGAGGAGTCGCATATCTATCCCGGAAACCGAATATTGTGCTTATTATGGCTGACGACATGGGCTACGAATGTCTGGGCTGTTACGGCGGCACTTCATATCAGACACCCGTGCTGGATGACCTGGCCGCCACCGGGATGCGCTTCGACCAGTGCTATTCGCAGCCCCTCTGCACGCCCTCCCGGGTGAAAATCATGACCGGGAAGTATAACTTCCGCAATTATACCGCCTTTGGCATCCTGGATCCCGATGAGACCACGTTTGCACACGTGTTGCAGTCGAAGGGTTACGCTACCTGCGTGGCGGGCAAGTGGCAGCTCTACGGCAGCAACCAGCAGCCGGATCTCCGGGGCGCGGGCACCTATCCCACCGGAGCGGGTTTCGACGATTATTGTCTCTGGCAAATTACCGAATCGGAATCCCGCTACGCCGATCCTCTGCTCAAGGAAATGCGCCGGGAACAGCAGGTCTATGAAGGTCGATATGGCCCGGAAGTGTTTACCGATTATATCATAGATTTTATGGATCGCCATCAGGATCAGCCGTTCTTCGTGTATTATCCCATGGCGCTGGTACACAGTCCCTTTGTGCCCACACCGGACAGCCCGGAATGGGACACGGACCGGAACCAGCAGGATCCCCGGTTTTTTGCGGATATGGTGGCATACACGGATACAATCGTCGGCAGAATACGGGAGAAGCTCGAGGAGATCGGGCGGCGGGAGCACACCGCCATTCTGTTCACCGGCGACAACGGCACCCACCGGAGTATCACCTCGCAGGTCAACGGCCGAACCATTCAGGGCGCAAAAGGCCGACCCACCGATGCCGGCACCCATGTCCCGCTGGTGGCGAACTGGCCGGGGACAATTCCGGAAGGAGCGGTCTGCGACGATCTCATTGATTTCAGCGATTTTTTCCCGACCCTGATGGAGATCGTCCGCACCAGAGTGCCGCCGGAACTCACCCTCGACGGACGCAGCTTCCTGCCGCAGCTGAAAGGAGAACAGGGGAATCCCAGAGATTGGATCTACTGCTATTATAATCCGCAGTGGGGGCAGTGGGAAGTTAGTGAGTACGTTCGGGACAAGCGGTGGAAACTGTATGCCAGCGGTGAGTTCTACGACCTCCGGAACGATCCGCCGGAAGAAAATCCCATCGATCCGATAGAAGAGAGCGAAGACGCCACTGCCGTCCGCCGGCGGTTGCAGTCCGTGCTCAATGCGATCCGGTGACGCAGGCGCCACGATATGCTCTACACACTATAGTACCAATTATACTTTGCAGCCCCGGAGTAAAAAGGGTGGGTGAGAATGACCAGGTAAGCGGCGAATGTGTCATCCTGGACGGAGCGTTGTCCAGCGGAGTGCTCCGAAGAAGTCCCTTTGGGGAAGGATCTCCTGGTTAAGGCTCATGCATAACGGAATCCCTCCTTACTGACCGCCAGGGACTACAGCGGCTCCTGCTTCCAGATATTGTGGGGCGGGGATAAGAACAGCAGAAGCATGATCTCAGGGGATCCTTCCCCATTGGGATCCCGTTGGGACGGCTTCACCCCAAACGGCGGGGTTTCGCTCAGGATGACATCTTCTTTACTTGTTTTCTTGTTCTCACACACCCTCTTGACGCCGGGTAATGCACATACTAAATAATCATCTGGAAAAATAAAGGAATCCTATGAATCGACGTACCTTCTTGAAAATTGCAGGCAGGGGAATAGGGACCCTTGCCGTTACAAAAGCAGCCTATCCCTTGCAGCTCTCCGGCCGGGAATCGGAGAACGAGTTAACTCCCCTGGGTGGTGTCAACTGGAGCCAGGCGGAAACGCCCCCGTTTCCCTGGGATAATGAAACCCCGCCTGCTTTGTTGAATCAGAAGATGCCCGGATTCCGCGGCATCTGGTATTCCAATCAACCCTCGGACGATCAATATGTGTATAAATACAGCGGAGGCCTGGGGACATACTGCGCCAAACACCGTCCATTCGCCATCTATCGTCCGGAAGTGGACCGTACCTTTTTCTGCTACGGCGGACGATTCGAGGAGAACAATCGGCTTGTGCACATGATTTCCTACTACGATCATCACACCGGAATGGTCGCCCTGCCCACTGCAATTCTGGACAAACAGACCGACGATGCCCACGACAATCCCGTGCTCAGCATTGATGCCGAAGGGTATCTCTGGATTTTTGCCAGTGCCCACGGGACGGGACGCCCGGCGTTTATTCTGCGCAGCCATGAACCCTTTTCCATCGAACAATTCGACTGGGTGCTCACCACCAACTTCTCCTATCCCCAGCCCTGGTATCTCCCCGGGAAAGGCTTTTTCATGCCGCACACCATCTATGGAATGCTGGGAACCGGCAGAACCCTGGTGAGTACGTTCAGCAAAGATGGGATGGAATGGGAACAACCCAGGCCCTATGCGGCCATCGAAATGGGACACTATCAGGTGACTGCCGCCACCCGGGACAGGGTAGGCGTGGCCTTCAACATGCATCCTTCTCCCAGGGGTTTGAACTGGCGGACGAATCTCTATTACATGGAAACCACGGACCTCGGGCGCACCTGGCGCTCCGTGGATGGGAAAGCGCTCTCCACACCGCTGACGACGATTTACAACCAGGCGCTCGTCCATGACTACCAGGCGGAAAATCTGAACGTCTACATGAAAGACATTGTCTTCGATCGCGGAGGGCATCCGATTATACTGTACATCACCAGTCACGGCTACCGGTCCGGACCGGAGAACGATCCCCGCACCTGGACCACTGCCCGGTGGACCGGGGATCGCTGGGATATTCGGCCCGGGATGATCTCCGATAACAATTACGACATGGGCTCCCTGTTCACGGAAGCCAATCTCTGGCGATTGATCGCCCCCACCGAAACCGGCCCGCAGCCCTATAATCCAGGTGGAGAAGTGGCCATCTGGAAGAGCACCGACCAGGGCTGGCGATGGTTCATGGAGAAGCAGCTGACCCGGCACAGCGAGTTTAACCATACGTATATCCGGCGGGTGGTCGACGCCAGAGACGCCTTCTACGCCTTCTGGGCCGATGGGCACGGACGGCAACCCTCCGAGTCCCGGCTCTACTTTACCGACAAATCCGGCACCAATGTCTGGCGCCTGCCCGTTTCCATGCGGTCGGAGTTCGAAAAACCGGTGGCGTTGTATTGATGCCGAGATATCACGTCGTCCTCCCCTGTTAGTGGATCCATAATAAACGAAACTGTCCGCAGCCGGATGTGAACCGGCCTTCCCTATGTAGGGAGCGGTCTTTCTGCATATTCATCTATTCTTTCTGAAGGAGGATGTTCAGACACTACACGGGCATGGAATGCTCTCAACGTTTATTTTTCAATGCCAATCAACAACCATATCGTCCCCTCTCTGTCTCCCGGGAAAAGGCAGTTAAATCCCGAGCCCACCTCGCTGAGTTATGATTGGTTGAAGCCATGACAGGTGTCATGCTTCGATCCGCCAGATCTTGCGTGTTTTTCCCCGTAAAATATCCTATCTTTCCTGGAAAAACCCGAAGAGCTTCCTCAGTTGACTACTATAAGGTACGTCCATGAAATTATATAAGTATATTCCGATGTTCATCATCCTGGTGTTCTTCACTGCACCTGAAATCCATGCCCAGGGAAGCCAGGGACTGAGAAAACCGGTTAACACCCAGGCGCTTCAGCAGCTGGAGCAACAGCTGCGAATCGAAATGCAAGCCGAGTATCAGCAGGCAAGAGAGACCGCCCTTCGCAAGAACTGGCCTCTACGGATGGTGACGGCCGAAGGCAGAATTTTACAGCTGCAACGGCTCGCCCCTAACGGGATGCCGCTGTACTATACTACCTATAACCTGGACGCCGCCCGGACGGTGCGCACCAATGAAGTCTGGCTTGATGCTGGCACCGGATTTAATTTGTCTGGAAACGGGATGGTGATAGGTGAATGGGACGGCGGTCAGGTACTCGAGAATCATCAGGAATTGTTTGAACGAGTGACGACCCTCGACCGCGCAGATACCATGGGGGTCATCGATCATGCCACCCATGTGGCCGGCACCTTAATCGCAGCAGGGATTGATTCCCGGGCCAGAGGCATGGCATTCGAGGCGAATCTCCATGCCTACGACTGGAATGACGATCTGGCTGAAATGGCGAACGAAGCGGAAGGAGGACTGCTGGTTTCCAATCATTCCTACGGGTTCTCCGCTGGCTGGGTGTGGAATTTCAAAGGTGATGACAAATGGACCTGGTTTGGAGATCCGGAAGTAGATCCGGAGGAAGATTATCTATTTGGGTTTTATTATTCTGGTTCCTCCCGGCTATGGGATGAAGTTGTCTGGAATGCTTCCAAGAACGCTTCCAATTATTTACCGGTCCTGGCGGCGGGGAATGATCGCGATGATATCGGACCTGATGAGGGTGAAGTATATTGGATCTACGATTCTGATGTTGGTGATTTCGTTGAGGAGAGTACGGACGCTCCACCTCCAGATGGTCCCTACGATTGCATCTCCCACGCCGCCCTGGCGAAAAACGTGCTTACGGTGGGTGCGGTGGGAGATATTCCGGGAGGATATACCGATACCAGCGATGTAAATATGACCACCTTCAGTTCCTGGGG
>CAYPST010000062.1:17523-23025 GCA_964413425.1 uncultured bacterium | reverse complement strand
TAATTAGTTTTGTAACCACCTCTCAATGCAATTGTATCCATGAACCAATACTCTGTACCTATATGAACACGTTCTGTGAAGTCTCTTGGATGCAGCGCATCCACTGAAAATAACCAGGAGCTATTTGCACTATTCCATGGGATAAAATCGAAGGCATCCACAGCAAATCCAATCCGAAAGGTGATGGGCAGTTCGAACTCATTTTCATAGTACTGAAACTGCTCTGAGAAATTCCGAATGCTGATACCTATCCTCATTGTTGGTGTAAACCCGGGATAGAATACCGTTCCCATATCAAATGCAAGTCCGCTTTCCTCATTTTTAACTACACTTCCGTCTTTCATGGTGTTCTGGCCAAGGTTCTGTGAGGCATATTTTACCTGCAACCCGAATGAGAATTTGTTTGTGAAAGCCCGTGCATAGGATAATCCCACAGCATAAGCACCGACATCAACCTGACCTGTACTCTCATATCCTTGTTGATTATTCGCAACACGATAGCCGTTAATTTCACCATAATCTGCAGAAATTACATTGAGCCCAACCACACCCCAGTTTTCAAGATTTAGCGCCAGCGCACCAGCACTGTAACCGATGTCTGCAATCCAGTTATTGCGCATTACCAATCCTTCAGCCCTGGAATTCATATTACCAAGTGCCCCTGGATTATAAAAAGTTGATGCAGCTCCATGGCTGACCAGTGTAAAGGCACCTCCCATTGCAGCTGCCCTGGGATGCATATCAATTTTTAAAAACTGAAATCCTGTTTGAGCAACTTTTTTAATACCTGCATTACTCTTCGTTGTTACTCCAACAGATATTAGGCAAATGATTATTCCAAGAGCAAATTTATGATTGAGTAATTTCATTATATTTCCTTTCTCTCAAAAAATGTATTTGTAATCTTGAGAAGATAGTTCATCTGACAACAACGAATTTAACGTATCCTGATTCACCCTCAGGTGTTTCTATCAAAGCAATATAGATACCACTAACAACCCGCTGGCCTGAACGAGTAGACAAGTGTTCCTCCTCCAGAACGCCCCAGGGTTCATCTCCTGAACCATCGGTATGTTCAATAGTTTTAACTAAATCACCGCTTTCGGAATAAATCCGAATAGTACATACAGGTGGTAAATCGAGAAACATGATTTTATTCGGCTCTCCCACAAATTGAATCTGCTCTTCACCGGCCCGCAGGTGAAATGGATTTGGAACGACCTTAACATCCGAAAGTGTTTTAGGAGGTCTCGTTAAGCTCGCCGGTTCAATGGTTCGATTACGGTATTTACCGCTTTCCTGATCCTGGTCATTAAATGCCGCGACATAGTAATAATAGGATTGTCCGCGCTCAACGGTAGTGCTGTCCAGGAATTCATGCGTCAGGTTTGCAGCCTCGGTGGTGAACACCGGTTCCCAGCCGCCAACCAATTCCTGCTTCTGAACAGTTGGATCAGGTTGACCAACCGATCGATATACGCGATAACCGGCAAACCCAGGATCCTGTTCAGATTCATCACCCCAGGTAACGCGTATAAAATCGGGCCGGCTGAAGACCTGGACGGATGGAGCCCGAGGAGCAACACTGACAGAATAATCATTGTCTACAATATACTTTGCACTGGATGCATTCTTAAAAAGCGAATCGATTCCGGAATATACCCAGAGATCTTTCGCAATGTCATTTTCAATCGGAGACCATTCGGCCGCGGCAACAACCCGGTCATGTGGTGGAGCAAGTGGTTTGGTCATATCAGGAAATGTTGCATTTCCGGCTTTCCAGGCTTGTCCCACATCCCACGCTTTTTCACGATCCATCCATCCGTAAACAACGGCATATACTACACGAAATGATTCACCGGGCTCTAAATCATACGGGCCAACTGAATACTGGTTATATTCGTTCCAACCCCAATTCACATCTTCCATGTGTAAAATATTATTCATCTGGTCCGGCGGAACCTGGTGGTGAGTTCCCGGCCAAATGCCATCTGCTTCAATGAACATTTCAATACCACTAGCCTGCTCTAACGGCCAAATGCCCTCTGACATCAGGGTATAAAGAGGACCAGGGTCAACTGTATACCGCTTTGCATAATCAAATCGATGAAACGCTGTCATATGAATCTGGCCGGGATCATGTGTGGGATCGTCAGTTGAAGCATCCACATGCAGGAGGGCTTCCCCCATAGACCAGACGTGATTTAAATCACCAATTTCGGACTCAGGAAGACCCCAGAATCCTAAAATATCAAAAGTATGTGATCCAGGCCTGGATGGATAACTGTAGGTGATTTGGAGTGAATCACTAGGGAATTGTCCATAATAACTATGCCACATCCTCTGAAACCAGAGACGCCCATGATTCATCTGACGATAATAATACACATCATGCAGGGTCCGGTCGTATTCAATTTCTTCATCCAGATCAATATTCCCTGTATTAGTGAATGTTAAATCAAAGATAACAAAATCGTCATATTCAGGTTCATCAAATCCGTATGCTTTCTGGTGAACCGTGATCCCAACCGGTGTTCTGATTTTCGATTCAACCATGACCTCGGCAGGTCCGGTCTTATCCGGGCGGTTCACAAAGTCATTAGTAAATTCAAGTGCCGTGAGGGGAACATCATCAACCATAATTTCCGGATGATCTGCCCGGAAATACCTGGTTATTGTTGCTCTCTCTTCATTTGGGATTGGTAAAGTATAACTGCGTTCAAGTTCGAAATCCTCACTAAAGCCGGCAGGCCCTCCTCCGGCAGTAACAATCACAGTATCGCTATTTTCCACCACCTTGGCTCCGACATGCCAGCCCCGTGATTGTGTGGTAGGTTGAGTAAAATTATCAAACGCAATAAACGCCTGCTGACCCCATCCTTCTCCTAAAACACCGAAGTGAACGGCATGATCAACAACTTTTAAATCAAGGTTTCCCACAGCAATCCGTTTATACTCATTGGCATGCAAACCTGCTATAAACCCGATTGTTATACTCAGCAATACGAAATACTTGCCTAGTTTCTTTAACATCTTTATTCTCCTAATCACACATTACATATATTGATTGTATTAAATCGTATTCCCTGAAAAAGGGCTTAATTTGTTAAAACTCAAACAGCATTCCGAAAGTGACATATCGCTGATCCAAATACCAGAGATGATCATATGTTGGCATATCGATGTATGGCTTATCCTCGCTCCGCACATCACCTGGTTTGTCATTTCCTGGGGTTAATCCAAGTTCCTGAAATTCAGGATCTTCATACATTGGCAGATGAAGTGATTTCAGATAATCATCGTTATCTTTTTGTCCGGCAAATGATCCTGGGTACAAGTGCTTGATGTTGAAAATATTCTGGACATCCGCATACAGACGTATACGCGATCCGCGGAAATCAATATTATATCCAAATCGTGCATCAAAATTGTGATATCCTTTCCATTGCAGATTATCGAAAATATCGCCGCGGCCAAGTGGATCAAATGTGATGTATCGTCCAGATTTATATCGATAAAGGAAATTCACTGAAATACCACTTAACGGATAAAATCCTTCGCCAAGCGCTGGCCCCCAATTTTGTGGCGTCCGTATTTGAATATTTGCTCTGGCGTATGGTCTCGCCTTTGGTTCCTGCTCACTCGGATTGAAGAGTCCTTCTCTTCTTTGCGCCCGTGGATCCTGAAAATAGTTTTGTCTGCCGTATGAACCCCAGGAACTAATTTCATAATTATAATTGATCCAGCCAGTAATCCATCTGCCAAAACGCTTCCGAATTTCCAGTTCCACGCCTCTGATGTCAAAATACTGTTTATTTTCTGCAGTATTATAGTTCACGGTTCCGTCCGCGCTTGTATAGCTGACATCTACAACCTGATCTGTAATATCACGGTAATATCCTGCAGCTCTGAATAGGAACTGATCCCAGAAGCTCAGTTCCCAGCCCAGTTCATATGCTATGGTTCTCGGTGGTTCAAGCAGCGGATTACCTATGTACTGGATTCCCCCAGAAGTAGCACCCTTATTCAGACGATACATATCCCATGATTGCGGTAATGAATAAAAGTGTCCATAATTAAAATAAAATTTACTGTTTTCACTTACAGGATGGGAGACTCCTACTCGCGGACTTAATCGCAGTTTTGATTCTGTTTCCAGTTGTTTTGCTTCATCGAGTTGATCTTTAAAATTCACGCTGAAATACTTACTGTAAGATCCTATATTATACCACTGGATTAGTGGATCAGAATAATCTGCTCTCAGCCCGAAATTTGCAATCATACCTTCAAATTCAAATTTATCCTGAATATACGCAGATGCCCGTACAGGATTCGCATCCCACTCCTGGATTGTAGAATTTTGGGCTTCCGGATCTGTGCCTTTTTGTAAGTAGGTATACATCTCGTCATAGTTGAATTTAATGCCGGCCTTAATCTGATGTCGGGGAAATATTTGACTAGTAATATCATACTGTGCATTCCAGGAATGCACATAAGATAAATCAATAGGTGGAGTCGTCACACTCAGTGTATAATCATCCTCCCCTTCAACAAAAAGCGTTGTTCCGGTGGTATCATAACCGTATGGAATATCAGCCACTAATGGCACTTCACCAAACCAGACTGTGTCTTCCAGGGCTCTGTAAGTGCTTTCATCAAAACCCGGCTCATTGTGAGCGATACTATTGTGTTCATTATAGTTATGAGTGAATTTGAGTTCATGGAATGTCTTCTCACTTAACACCTGTTTGATAGTAACACCTTGCATTTGGTGGGTGATATCAAATGGATTTAAACCATCCCCATAATACGTCACTCCATGCTTATTTGGCTGCTTTGCAATTGGAGAATAGAGTGGATCCATTCCATCCATAAGTGCCGTGAGTTTACCGGGGATATTGCTACCTGTATTTGTCGCAGTATCTGTAAAATTATACAGTCCTTCGAAGATCAGTTTAATATTATCCGTCGGCCTGGAGACAAGCTTTAAATTGGTGTTATATTCGGAGAAATACTGACTATTTCTTTTCCCATGCACCGGTGCTCCAAATAATTCCCGGTTGGTTCTGTGTGACAACTGAAATGATAAATTGCCTAGGTATCGTCCAATAAATGGCACAGGACCACCGAGTGTACCATCAATTCTATAATCTGGTTTATGAGCGTATTGTCTTGGTTTTTGACCAAGTGAATCTGAGCCTGTGAGTGCCAGCGAATAAATGAACATATTCTGGGCTTCCTGTGCAGTCATCTTACCATCTTTAACCAGAGGAATGTTGTTCCAACCTGGAAACGCGACATTTTCATATTCTTCTTTCAGGTCTTCCGGCCAATCACTGCTTTGGATTCCTTCAAACGCTACTTCGGGATCCAGGAAAGGCCTGGTAAAATAATGATTCGGTCCAAGAAATGATGGTCCGGAATGCTTTTGTCTTGCCGGAGTGAACTGGAAGTCAACTCTTGCAGAGTAACGTACCTTGTGCCATTTCACAACGTTTCCAC
>CAYPST010000062.1:0-17513 GCA_964413425.1 uncultured bacterium | reverse complement strand
TCTTGCAGAGTAATTGTTGGCTGATGGCTCTTTAGTGACCACATTAATCATTCCGGCTCTTACATTCCCATATTCCGCATTAAATCCACCGCTCACAACTTCCATACTCACAACAGAACTCAAATTCACCAGATTCAGCATAGGTCGATTTGTACGATTATTCACCATGGAATATCCATCTACAGCAAATTGAATCTGGTCGGCAGAGCCCCCACGAATCCTTATTCCCGGTACATTACCCTCTTCTATATCATATACGCCTCCCCCTTCACTAATCAAATTTCTGAACTCCACACCTGAAGAGAGACTAATCATATCCTCAACACTTTCTGCAAGAGGAGTTTGCTCAATTTCCTGAGTGCCGGAAACCGATATAGTAGAGGATTCGTCCATCTTGACTACTTCCCGTTCAGCCACGACAGTCACGCTTTCCCCGGCAATGGCTTCAGTCTGCAGCTGAAAATCCACTGTCGTTGTATGATTGATTGTCACTTCCACGCCTGTCTTGTTCAGAGTCGCATAACCGATCATTGAGGCAGATACAGTGTAAGTGCCAGGGCGAACATTAATTATGAAATAATTACCATTTGCATTAGTTGCAGCCCCTAGTTCTGTTCCCTCAACCACAACATTAACGCCAGGTAACGGCTCTCCTGTCTCTGTATCGTTCACCGTCCCGGCAATTTTGCCAGTCTGCCCGAATGCAATTGCTATGGGTAATAGTATTAATGTGACCCATACTCCAAAAGTTTGTACGTACGAGAACCACCGTTTCATGACATATCTCCTTTTTTATTTCCTGATTCCAGTATATTTTTTCGCCATGAATGCATAAGACCGAGAACTGGTGATATATTTTAGAGGAGGAGGTGTTTTGCATATCACCAGTTCTCTTTTATTATCGTAATTTTTACTTTCGATGCATATTGCTACCCTTTTCGGACCGGCATCAATTTTAGATGGATTTTTGTAGAATTACTATAATAAAATATTTGAAATATAAAAAGTTATTATAGGTTAAAATTACGTTAATTTAACATATAATGATTAGCAACTAACTGTAGATAAAGCCGTAGAAAGACATTGCACTACCCTGCAAAATCGATTATAATAAATTTTGGATACTGTGCGAAACAATGCTATCGGAGTATTCAACAGATTAGCTGAACGTTTTTTTGACAATTTTGTTGATATGTCGTATGGTCCTTGAACCTGATCATTTAGAGAAACTCTGGTTCCAGTCATTTGAAGTTCTGGTATAACTCTTCTTGATCTGAAATTATAGTAGTTTATCAGCATAGCGCTCTTCAGATTTAATTCATATTCTCAAAAAAACTCTCGTTGTTTTAGCTCCCGATAATTTCAATTTCCAAACGGAATACAAAGGTCCCACTCTTCATAGATGATTTATAGGTAGTGTAGATTACGCGCATGGAGTAATTGAAAATTGAAGGAATCAAATTATCATACCCCCTGTGAACAGTGTGAAGAATGTAGTTATAGTATTATTAATCTTCATAGTATTGATGTTGCGAACCACCCAAACTGAAAACTCCCCCTGAAGGTTGGCAGTAGATATGCACCAGATTCAACCAACCCTTCTTACAGATTGAAAAGGACACAAATTGACCATAAAAAATTTTATAGGGTAATCAAATATCTTTGTAATGGAAAAACATTAAATAATTATTTCCGATTTTTACTTTTGTATGTTGTGAAGCTTGCAATAAAGTCTTAAAGATTAGCGATACACTACTTTGATGTGCTGGATAAAGGCAAGGTCATTCTAACTTTTGGTCATAAGATGATAGCATATTAAGTATTTAGATCCATTTAATGAATAGCAGACACCTCGTATTTTGGTTATTAATATTAGCCAGTATATTTGCTAATACAAAGGTGAAATAGCATATATTTAACCTGGATTATTCATAAAATAGATACAGGATATTATGCAACTAAATATACAACAATATCTTATGTGCACCTTGCAGTGATGATTCTCATGTAAAAAATTTTTCAGTAGAGACGTTCCATGGAGGCTGTGTGAAAACAAGAAATCAAGCAGAGAATATGTCATCCTGAGCGGAGTCGAAGGATCTCCTCTTTTTTCCGCTATCCCCTGTTATTCAAGTGTTTTAGCCAGTTGGAAGCATCATCCCAGGGGATTCTTCTCCCGGCCTGCCGGGATCAGAATGACAATTTGTTTCATCGACTTGGCATTCTCACACACCTTCTATGGAATGTCTCTACAAACCATTGTTATTTATAATGTTACAGATGTAGATCCCTCGCGTGCCAGCAAGGGTTATGAGTAATCCAGGTTGATCGAAGGTATTATTGACTTTTTATAAGTGGTTCCCTTATTATGTATTAACCGATAGCGTTAATACAATGACAAAGATCATTCATAGTGGTAACAACTATTTAACTTGAATTGATGAATAAGATGGCTGAACAAAACGAACAGAAAAAAATTATTGAAAAAATCTGCAATAGCCAAGTTTTTGACAAGTCAACAATTGCGCAAAACATCTTGACCTACCTTTTCCAATGTACTGTACAAGGCACGGTGCCGTCAGAAATCGATATTGCTAATGATGTCTTAGGAAAGGGTAAGCAATTTGATCCTTTGAATGATGCTGCGGTTCGAGTATATATCTATAATCTTCGTAAGAAATTAAATAATTATTACAAAAACGAAGGCAAAAACGATAGTATCCGCGTTAAAATTCCAAAAGGCCACTATAAGGTTGAATTTGTTAATAAGAAAAACGATCCCGAATTACATGAATCGTTTAATATATCGAAGGTCCACAAGTATTTTATCACCATTCCTCTGACAGTTATAGCTCTGCTAGTCATCCTATATGGTTTATTTAGTTTAGGTTCCAAGAACAAGTTTGAAAGTTACACTTATTTTAAAGAAAACAGTGCGATATGGTCAGATATCTTGAGCAAACAGTTCCCCACCATAATAACTTTTGAGCGCGTATTCCGCTTTCATTGTATTTATAAATACAATAAAGAAGTTGGGAGATATCTGCCAATGAAAGAGAATTACTCTGATGATCAAAAAGATCTGATGGCTTCTCAATTGAATGCTAATACAACTCAGGGTGATATCTTTCCTTATTGGGATCTCATCCCTGAAGTTACCATTCTAAACCTCCTGGATATTCAACCTCTATTCTTATTTAACGAAAAAGAGTATCAAATCATGTGGAGCTCAAAAATAGAATGGAAGCATATAAATTCAAGCGACATCATCTATTTGGGAAACTATGACCAACTGGGAAAGCTATCCCAGTTTTTTCCTTCTTTTATTACTGTGAGTGATCAAAATAATAAATTATTCAATAGAAAAATATCGGTAAAGCACTCTTCCATAGATTCTTCTTATACATATATTTCACCAATTTTCCACCAGAATCTTTATACACGCGATTACGTTGTATTGGCAAAAGCCACAGGTCCACAACAGAACAAAATCCTGTATATTGTATCCTTCCATCAAATTGGCAGAAAAGAGATTGTGAAATGCCTGACAGTGCCTGATAAGCATGAAACCATGATGAAAAAAATTCAAACCCAAGTGAATGATCCCTTGAAGGATTTTTTAGTTTTGTTTGAAGTGGAGGGTTATAGAAAAGCGCCATATAGAAAAGAGATTAAACATGTGATTAGTTGGATCCCAAAATAAAAATGTGTCCCTAATTTTTATTAGAATTTAATATGTATTATACCGGCGACAACGCCTGATACGAATTCTATGATTGTATCACCCCAGCAATGACACATGAATATGGTTCATTGATTGAATACAAAAACCCCACAGCCCTCTATCCATGGGGCTTTTGTAATCGGACAGCTTATTCATTAGCAGGCTGGTCACATTCTGGTCACAGTGGCATCGTAAGTAGTTGTTTTTCTTAGTATTTCGTCAGGCTCATAACCCAAAGGTCGCAGGTTCACTCACAGAGATCCCATCGGGAAAATCCTGTCCCCGCTACTCTTAATGAAGCCCCGTATTGAACGGGAATTTTTCCTTCTTTTATTTCCAGAGGATGCACCTTGTCGATGTCACTCGGAGCAACACGCATCTCTGGCATACCGGTGTGACAACTGATCTTTCGTGCCAAATTCAGCACCATAACGTCCACAGCCTCTCCGGGCAGACCAGACGCGGGCAGGATTGATTCACAACCTGCCTCCGCGAATGCTCCGGATCCCCGCCAGCGAGAGCGCTGCCAGAAAAATGGGGTGGGCCGGTAGTACTTAGCGACTCAGGAAGCATATCACCTGCCGTAACGCAGAAAAGGAGCCTGTGGTTAATGCTCCTTCGCCGTTGACTGCGATTCGTCTCCGTTGATATATTGCTCCGGCTGTGCCTGAAAGAGCTCCTGACACTGCTCACAACAGAAATAATACGTTTCTCCTTGATACACTGTAGTATAGGATACATCCTCCTCCGGTACCGGCATTTGACAGACAGGATCGCGTGGCATTGGTTTTTCCTCCTGTGTTGATTTGGTTTTGGTTCTTCTGGCGATTACAATTCCCCCGAGGACCAGGGCGACAAATAACCCTAAAAAATACCGGCCGTACTCTTTCGGTGGCTGGAGGAAATTCTCAAACTGGATCGGAATCACCGTCCCCTCCGTTACCTGGTTCGCAGCCAGCTGCACAAAGGATTGATCCGCCGCAGTTTCCGGGACGTTCAGAAAATCGCTGCTGATATCGGCTTTCTGCCGCTTAATCAGGGCGACATAGGAATCTATCGGATAATTAGTCTTGTCCTGAAAGACAAATTGCTCGTTTTCTACCGGCATTTCGTAATAGATCGCCAGGTCCTTGCTCCCGGGATGGAGTTCCATGGTATCGTAAAACTCCTCTCTGGTTCTTCCCACACAACACGGCATGAATCCATCGCCCGGTCGAACGTTCGTTGCTCCCGAAGGCAGATGGAACACCAGGGTTTTGTAGGTATTTTCAGCAAGGGGTACCGTGCCTTTGAAGGTTCTGTTCCCTGTATTTTTTACCCGCATAATCTGTTGCACAAACAGCCTGCCATCCGCCTCGGTCAGCACGGCGTGTTGCATGGTCACCCGGATATCCGCGTCGGACTAAGTAGTATCCCATACGGTTACCTGCAACGGATGATCCGCTGGCAACGGCTTCACCCAGGTGATGTCTTTGTATTTCACGGTCTGGTAGTAGACCGACAGCCGGTACTGTCCCAGGGAATCCAGTCCGGTGAACCGGAATCGGCCTTTACGATCCGTAGTGTCCACAGCGATTACCGCTTCCTCCTGCCCGGTGATCTGCTTGAGCGCCACCGGATGATGCGGCATCGGCTGCTCCCGGGTTCCCTTCCGGAGGGTTCCCTCTACTTCATATCCCAAAACGAATCCCTGGGACAGAAGCAGTGTGAATACCAATATGATCAATATCTTATGCATGGTTCTCTCCTAAGTGTGTTCCGCATTGGGGACAAAACCGCGCACCCTCAGGAATCCGGGCCAGGCATTCCGGACAGCCGGGGGTTTCTTTCCGGGGTGTCATCTCTTCAGCGCCCCGTATTTCTTGCAAGACCTGTGCCGCCCGTAATTTGTACTCCCTGGTTAAGGCCTTGAAATCCTCTTCGCTCAGTTTGCCCATGTGGTAATCGAATTCGATTTCCCTGAGTTCGCTCAGGAGCTCCTCCTTCCGGTACTGCAGATCGTCCCTTCCCGTCGGTGGAGATTGGTATCTCATTTGTACTCCGGAAGAACGGCTGCACCAGTATATAACCACTGATCAGGATAATCAGTAAATAGATTACGCTAAACATCGTCGTCCTCAATGGCTTTGAGTTCCCGTTCCACCTCCTCCAGATAGTCGGGATCCATGGAATCCTCCGACAAGGTGTATTCTCCACCATGTGTGCCCCGTCGGCGCAACAGCAGCACAACCACAATTACCGCTCCGCCGAGTGCCGCAAACGGTACTATCCAGGCGCTCAGGTGAAACCCTTCTTTGGGAGGTGCGGCCAGCATAGTTTTCCCGTATTGATCGACGTACCGGGCCAGGATGTCTTCTTTGGACAGTCCGACATTCAGCATCTCCCGGATCTCTTCCTGCATCTCATCTGCCGTACCACACTGGCAGCTGTACAACACCATGGTGCATCCGCAGGTACACATCAGTCCCCGGGTCACTTCAGAGACATTTCCCGAAGGTTCCGCGGGAAGATTACCCGGGAAATTCAGCAGCCCGATTGTCAACACGAGGGTGAGCAGATGGTGCATGAATGGATTTGTCCTTTGTGGCTTTTCGTTTCGGTGCCAGGGCGATTAGCGTGCCGAATGTCATGATCAGACCACCGATCCAGATCCAGGCGGTCAGCGGGTTAATATGCACATCCGGCACTGCCCTGCCGTTGCCATCAGTCCCGGCATAAATGATATACAGGTCTTCCTGCAGGATTGAACGCACATCGACTTCTGCGTGCGGTTGTTTTTCACGGCCCCGGTGGATGCGCTTTTCCGGTGTCATGGTGGCGAAGCGGGTGTTATTCTTGTACACATTGAGCCTCGCCCCGAAACTCACTTTTTCCCGATTCTCTTCCGAATACAATCCCGTCAATTCGATGGTATAATTTTTCACCTGTGTCTGCTCATTCTCGGCAAGGACAACCTTTTGCTCGGTTTTAAAGCCCGTCAGCCCGGTGAAACCGACGACAATCATAACCACGCCCAGGTGAACGATATAGCCTCCATACCGTCGCCGATTCGTGCGGGTCAGTCTGACCGCCGCCTGCCAGAGCGTGCGCCCCGCCGACTTCATCCCGGCACGGACCCCCTTCCAGAATTCCATTCCAATGGTATAGATGACAAAGACGGAAATAGTAAATGACAGCCAGATATAAACATGTCTGATACCGGCAAGCCAAAATCCTGTTCCAGAGATGAAGCTCACCACCAGCGGCCACAGGAAATTCCGGCGGAAGTTCCGGCCGGAGGCTTTGCGCCAGGCGAGCAGCGGACAGATCCCGGTGACCAACAGCAATGCCAGAAAGATCGGAGTATTCACCTGGTTGAAAAACGGCGCCCACGGTGATTTTCTCGCTGGTCACCGCTTCCGAAATAATGGGAAACAGCGTACCCCACAACACAGCGAATGCAGATCCCACCAGCAACAGGTTATTTAAAAGAAAGCTGCTTTCTCTGGAGAGCAATGAATCCAGGGCATGGTCGGATTGAAGATCGGGCAATCGGATCAAAATCAGATACACCGATACGCCGGCGGCAAACAACAGGAACCACAGGAAAAACGGCCCGACTCTGGAGACGCCGAACGAGTGCACGGATTCAATCACTCCGCTGCGGGTGATAAAGGTTCCCAGGAGGGTTAACAGAAAGGTGATGGTGATGAGCGACACATTCCAGATCTTCAACATCCCACGCCGCTCCTGGATCATCACCGAATGCAGAAAAGCCGTGCCGGTGAGCCAGGGCAAAAAGGAGGCGTTTCCCACCGGGTCCCATGCCCATGTTCCGCCCCAGCCAAGTTCAAGATAGGCTCATTGCATTCCGAAGTAGTTTCCCATGGTCAGGAAAAACCACGCCACGATGGTCCAGTTCCGGGTGGTGGTGATCCACGCGGAATCCAGTTTCCGCGTAATGAGCGCCGCTATTGCAAAGGCAAACGGGATGGTGAACCCGATATACCCCAGATAGGTGGTGGTCGGATGCAAAGCCATGAACGGGTTCTGTAATAACGGGTTCAGACCGTTCCCATCCTGTGGGGTGAAGGACAGCGTCTCAAACGGGTCGGCTCCGAAGAGCATCATGGCCAGAAAGAATCCCTGGACAGTCATCAGGGTGGTAACGACGTACGGTATCAGGAGAATGTTCCGTTGTCGGTTCTGATGCACTACCAAAACGGCAAAACCGGACAGGATCCAGGTTCAGAACAAAAGAGAGCCCTTATTACCCGCCCAGAAAGCCGTGAAGGTGTAGAACGGTGACAGTGTGGCATTGGTGTAACTCGCTACGTATTCCACCCGGAAATCGCGGGTCATCAGCGCCCAGACCAGAATTCCGGAGGCGAAAATCCGCATGCTATTCGGGGCGAGGCGTATTCACTCTTTCTCTCCATGTGCTTTCCCTGAGCTCTTCTCTTCTGATGAAAGCATAAGGGATCAAGTGATGGCGTGTTTTACCTGCAGGTCCACCCCTCATACCAATTATACAATTCGCCAACCATCTGACTCCGGTGAATACGGGCCGGAATACCCGCATACGCCCATCCGGGGAGAATTCACCACCGGCAACGTCATGTCATAGCCGTAATCACAGGCATGGCGATCCACATCTTTGGCGCACGAATCGCAGTAGAATGGGTTCTCTGTAATCCACTGGCACTCCACACATATCACTGCAGCTTTCTCTCCACATCCGGTGCAGGGAAATTCCGGCGGAGTATTCCGAGCCATGATACGAAGGCCTTTCTCAGGCGCCACTCCAGCCCGAGCGTCTTTCATTTCAATCCGCAAATGAGTCGTACTTCCAAAATCGTATTCATACTCCAACGCATCTTCCGTTTCAAAAACCTTGTTCAGAGGGATATCCATGGAAGCCGCTTGTCTCTGGTATGAACCAAAACCAGGCATTACGGGTTCTCTCATTTCAATGTATTCATCAGGCATGTAATCCGTGGTCTCGGATTTAAACTCACTCATGTGTCCGCAGCACTCCAGCCAGATCGCCCGGAGAAACGTGTCCAGGTCTGTCAGGCTCCTTTCCCCGTCCAGTTCCAGGTGCATCCAGTACTCCGGATAGTATTTTCCGACAATCCTCAGGTGGTGCAATTCGGACTTTCTGTCGTCCTTTCCCTCTCGGATGTGTTGCTCCTTCCGCGCCTTGCACGCCTGCAGATGCCGGGTCATGCCCCGGGAGCTGTAAGATTGTTCACAAAACGTGCATACACCGGGGTTCTCTGTGCTCATAGTTTATTCCCCCCCTTTTTTTCTGGGTAGCTGCTTTTTCGAGCCCTGTGCCCTTTTCCATCATGACAAGAGAAAGGGTCTATCCTCCAGCCTCCCCCGGCAGATACGGGATAAGGCCCTTCCGGTACGCTTCCTCCTGAATGTGCCTGGGCATTCGGCGGGTGTCCACATCTTATTCAAAGATTAAACAATCACCCCGACAAAACAGAAACTGTCTTTTAAAGAATATAGCAAACAATTTCTTAAGGAGTAACAACAATGTGTGTTCCCACAAGAAATCACGAAATACACCCCGTATGCAAACCCGGCAGGACAGGGGGTGTGGCATTTTCAAATGTATGCGTTCTGCAGAAGAAAGATTTCTGGAAGTAGCAATTAGATGTTGATTTCAAGTATATATAATTATATAATGATATTAAAAATTGTTGAATTAAACATACCGACAACTCTAATGAGGTGACCGAAAGGATGTTGAGAGATGACCACCGCCGTTGATCCCCAACTCTTGCAACTCAAGGCGAAACTGTTCCGGGGGTTTTCTGATCCCTCCCGTTTGTCTATTCTGGAGGCGCTGCAGGAAGGTCCGGCGACCGTGACCGAAATTGTGGAGACCACGGGGCTCAGCCAACCGAATGTCTCCAACCACCTGAGCTGCTTACGTGATTGTGGATTAGTGTCCGGTGAACAGAACGGACGACATATCCACTATCATATTACTGATAATCGCGTGAATAAAATTATTCAATATGGAGAGGAAATCCTGGCAGAATCCGCCAGAGGAGTATACGAATGCACCCGTTACGTCCTAAACAACAGATAGATACCAGTCCGTTTGAATTTTTGGAATTTCCGGTTCGCGGGATGGACTGCGCGGGTTGTACCCGGAAAGTCGGCCGGGCACTGAAGGCCGTGCCTGGTGTGGAGTCCGCAGAGGTGTATCTTTCATCGGAAAAAGCTGTGGTCCGTCTGGATCCCGGGCGGGTGAGCGCCGAAGACATCCGCCAAGTAATTGAAAAGACCGGCTACACAGCTGCCCTTCCGGAAGAAAAGCCTAGACTCTATCAGCAGAATGAGGTGTTAAGTCGGCGGATTTTTCGTTTTTTCGGACTGCTATTTGGTGCGGTACTCATGGTGGTAGTGCTGGGTGAATGGATGGGATTGCTCGAGGCTATAACCGACACCATACCTCCGCTGGTTTGGCTCGTGTTAATCAGCATTGCCGGTTTTCCAGTGTTCCGGAAGGTGATGAAAGCGGCCCTGAAAGGGCGGATAATTTCCCATACGTTGATGACCGTGGGGCTCCTTGCTGCTATCGCTGTCGGGGAATGGGCTGCGGGACTGATTGTGGTATTTTTCATGCGGGTGGGCGATTATACAGAACGGTTCACCATGGAGCGGGCTCGCCAGGCAGTGAAGGATCTCGCAACACTTTCCCCGCAGAAGGCGCGGGTCGAACGGAACGATAGCCAGGTTGAAGTGCCAATATCCGAAGTCAAAACCGGCGATATTGCCGTTATCCGTCCTGGTGAAAAAATCCCGGTGGACGGAGTGGTCATTTCCGGGCATGCGGTGGTGGATCAATCCACTATCACCGGTGAATCTATGCCGGCGGATATTTCCCCTGGTAGCCAGGTTTTTGCCACCACGCTTGCACAGCTGGGCAGCCTCCGAATCCGGGTAGCTGCGGTGGGACCCAATACCACCTTCGGCCGGATTATCAGGCTTGTGGAGGAGGCTGAAGCTAACCGGGCACAGGTCCAGAATTACGCCGACCACTTCTCAGGCTACTATCTCCCTGTGGTGGCAGGCATTGCCGCTCTGACATTCCTCATCAGCGGCAATGCGCTGGCAACTGCCGCGGTGCTGTTAGTCGCGTGTTCGTGTTCTTTTGCCCTGGCCACGCCGGTTGCCGTGTTAGCTTCCATTGGATCCGGAGCGAAAAAGGGACTGCTCATCAAGGGCGGTAAATACCTGGAAGCGCTGGCTCAGGCAGATGTTGTCCTGGTAGATAAAACAGGCACATTGACCATGGGGCGGCCCGAGATAACCGATATACTGAGTTTAAACGGGATACCGGAATCCGAGGTGCTCACCATTGCCGCATCTGCAGAACATGATTCGGAGCATCCACTGGCCGCAGCGGTTCGCAGCGCTGCCGCAAAACGAAACCTGGAAATTCACCCACCGGCTGACTTTGAGGTCTTGCCGGGGCTGGGAGTCAGGGCCCACCTCAACGGGAATGAAGTACTGGTGGGCAACAAGCGCCTGGTGCCGGAGGGTACCCGGGTTCCACCGGAGATGGACACACTGGAAATCCAGGGTAAAACCCTGCTATGTGTTCTGCTGGATGGAGAATTCATCGGCATCCTGGCGGCAACCGATACGGTTCGCCCGGAAGTTCCGGACGCTATTCGTTCGCTCAAAGCCATGGGCCTGAAAAAAATCGAACTGCTGACCGGGGACAATCAACGCACTGCCGCTGCCTTGGCCGGACACCTTGATATACTTTACCAGGCCCCACTGCTGCCGGAAGATAAAATTGCCGTGGTAAAAAAGTATCAATCGGAAGGCTATAACGTGGTCATGATCGGTGACGGAGTCAATGATGCACCTGCACTGGCTAAGGCAAATGTGGGGATCGCCATGGGTGCTGCGGGGACAGACATCGCCATGGAATCCGCCCATATCGCTCTGATGCGGGACGACTGGCGATTAGTTCCCCGGGCGTTTCAGATGGCCCGGCGTACTATGGGAGTGGTGAGGGGGAATCTCTGGTTTACCGGAATCTATAATCTTGCCGGCTTGACCCTCGCTGCCATGGGCTTCCTGCCGCCGGTGCTGGCCGCAGCTGCTCAGTCTCTGCCGGATCTGGGAATTCTGGCCAACTCCTCCCGGTTATTGAAGCAGAAGTAAGTGCACATATACACATAATTGAGAATGGGAAGGATGTCACGTCATTACCTGGGTTTTGAGAGTAGTCACCAGATTATGTTAGAAAGTGGCAACTGTTTTCTTCCTGGCAGGGTGCATTCACTACTCCCTGTTCTCCTCATAAACTGAGCATAAACTGAGTACGATAGCCATGTTCGGGGGATTATATATACTCTTTTGGATGGCATTTATCCGGTAGAGGACTGACATCCGGTTTACCTCGTTCCCGGATTCATATACCCGTATAGCTTATACCCTATTTCCGCTGTTATGCTTCAATATCATACTTCTTCAGCCGGTAAATCAACACGTGCCGGGGAATGCCCAGCCGTTTTGCCGCCTGGGTCTGGTTGCCCTTGGTCTGTTCCAGCGCCTGGAGAATAGCTGTCCGTTCGATCTCCTCCAGGGTCATATTGTGCAGATCTGGATATGTCTCGGTGAATCCGGCCTTTTGATTGCGAATATGAGCCGGGAGATCCACTACCTGGATTTCCCCACCCTCCGTCATGACCAGCGCCCGCTGAATCGCATTCCGCAGCTCCCGGACATTCCCGGGAAAGGGATACCGGTGTAACAGGTCATAGACCTCATCGGAAAGGCGGACCTGCTGTTCTTCGCTCAGCTCATTCAGAAAATGTTCCGCCAGCAGATCGATATCTCCGTTTCGATTCCGTAACGGCGGCATGGTGATACTCACCACATTCAACCGGTAATATAAATCCTCCCGGAAGGTACCGGCATCCACCATCTCCCGGAGGTTCTGATTGGTCGCGGCGATCACTCGTATATTCAGGTCGATGGCCTGTTCAGCACCGACGCGCCGGATCTGGTCCTCCTGGAGGACGCGCAGGAGTTTCACCTGAACCTGGGGGGGAGTTCGGCAATTTCATCCAGAAAGACCGTGCCGCCGTCCGCCTGTTCAAAGCTGCCGATATGCCGCCGATCCGCGCCGGTGAACGCTCCTTTCTCATGGCCGAATAATTCGCTTTCAATAAGATTCTCTGGAATAGATCCGCAATTGACCGGGACGAAGGGATGATCGGACCGGCGCCCGTTATGATGGATTGCTTTGGCTAGCTCTTCTTTGCCTGTGCCGGTTTCGCCCAGGATCAGCACCGGCGCATCACAGTGTGGTCCACTGGTTCAGCAGCCCGAAACTGAAGATGAACACATCCAGGTACTGGGGATGCCGGATCTTTGCATACATGCCAGACGTCACCAGTGCACCATTCGCCGCGTGAATACGCTTCCAGCCTTTCCCCAGCAGGATCAGACCGGCCAGCATCAGCAATCCCCCGATCTGACAGATGAGTAATTTGCTCCACAGCGGAAACCCCAACACCGTTCCAATCAGGTGGTCATTGATATGAGAAAACGGATCGGCCACCGGTAATTTCACCTGCAATACCGAGGTGAGAATATAGATCGTGAGCGGAAAGCCGTACATTTCGGTGAACAGTGCCACCATAAAACCGAAGAACACACCAAGGGTACGCCATTCTATCTGTCTTTTGGGCCGCAGAAAGCTGAGTACAAATCCCCCGAAGAGCAGGATACTGAAAAGCAGACTCACCCACCAGCCGTAATCATAATTTTCCATGCGAACCGTCCCTTCTATATCAAGAAGCAGACGGGCATTCCTGACCCGTCTGGCGCTGACGTCTGGGTATCAGACGTACTTTTTGGGATCCTTCTCAAATGCCTTTTTACACCCCTCTGCACAGAAATAATAGGTTTTGCCCTGATACTCAGTCTTAGCCGCCGCCTCTTTCGGGTCGACCTCCATATTACAGACAGGATCTTTTTCCATAACTTTCTCCTGTATTCTTGGATTAGATTTGTCGCAGGTTGTGCTGGTTCCCGGACTTTCAACTTTCCTCTGGATATCCCCTTCCCGCAACCGAAGGAATACTCTCCCGGTTGAAACGGCAGAATCTCCACACCGATAAAGCCATCCATCGTGACATCATGGGTGTGTTGAGGCGCACCCCCTTCGTGTCCGTGCCCGGACCTGTGTATGAAAAAATGCCATCCGATACATACACCAAGCAAGAGTATAAGAATCCATTCCATCGCGGCGTTCTTTCCCTCGGTTCTTTGATTTTACATGGTTGTACAAGGACAATGCCAACACATTTCTGATTGCAATCACGCCTCAGTATACCGGTATTTACAGGTTCTTTTAGCCGCTGAATCGGCGCCCCGCTGAATATTATTCTGCAAGATTGTGTGGATTATTCAACACACTTGAGTGATTCCTTACGAGCCAGACAGCAGTTTGTGAAAAATCAGATATAGGGAAAAATTCTCCGATATGATAAGAGGGTCGTAGAAAATTCTACACCTGGTATACTTGCAGATTATAAGATCACCTCTGTCTCCGGAACACTGTTCAACTGTACGCCTATATAACATGTGATGCAACAATATCAAAAGATCGCGCAGTGCTTTTCCATTTGCGCTTCCCGCATCGGGTGCCCCCTTCTGATAAGTTTACAGGTGTATCATACCCTACCCCGGTATACTATTTGCACCAAGAGGGAATGACATTCGGGAAACACGAAATGGATTGGAATGATGACTGAACAAAAAAAGAAGCAGCTCATCAGCCGGTTGCGGCGGATCGAGGGACAGGTCCACGGGATTCAGCGGATGATCGAAACCGACCGGTACTGCATCGACATTCTGACCCAGACCGCCTCCATCGTCTCCGCGCTGAAAGCGGTGGAAGATCAGGTGATGGAGCAACATTTGCACACCTGTGTAACCGAGGCCATCGCCAGTAATGATTCCACACAGCGTCAGGAAAAGTTGGAGGAGGTGATGATGGTGATATCGAAGTTTCGGAAACACGGGTAAATAATAGCACGCAGTCCGCCGGCGGCGGAACGCAGAAACAACAGATTTACACAGATGAATACAACTGATCACAGAGAATGAGCGGCTAGTAGAGACACAGCCTCCATGGCGTGTCTCTACAGAGGTTAATAAAAAAAGACTTTACCCTATTTATAACACACGGAGAATACAATGAGTAATAAAAAACAGACGCTGGAAATCGAAGGGATGCATTGCGCGAGCTGTGTCTCTTCAGTGGAAGGCGCGCTCGGGAAAATCCCGGGTGTGAAACAGGCAACCGTCAATCTGGCCACCGAGACCGCTGCAGTGGAATTCGATCCCGATCAGGTCGGATTCGATGACTTCCGGCAGGCAGTGGAAGACGCCGGATACGGTATTCGCGACAAGTCCACTACCAGAACACTCCAAATCGAGGGAATGCATTGCGCGAGCTGTGTCTCATCAGTGGAGAATGCGCTGAACGGTATCGAAGGGGTCTCCGAAGCCACCGTGAATCTTGCCACGGAAACCGCCCGGGTGAAGTACGATCCCGCACAGGTCACTTTTGACGATTTCATTCGGGCGGTGGATAGCGTCGGCTATCAGGTGGCACAGGAGGCAGAGCCTGAGGACGAAGACCTGGACGTGGTGCAGGAGGAGATCGACCGGGATCAGCAAAAGATCGACAGCGCCAGACGCAAAATGTGGTGGGCGTGGGCGCTGACCATTCCTATCATTCTCTGGATGCTTCCGGAGATGTTCTTTGGCTACATCTTCCTGGGGAAATTTGTCTATGATCTTGGTATGATTGTGCTTGCCTCGATAGTTCTGTTCTACCCCGGACTGGAGACCATGCGCAGCGCCTGGAAGTCCGGCTCCCACCTGGCGCCGAACATGGACGTGCTCATCGCCATGGGAACGCTGACCTCTCTGGCGACCGGACCGGTGGCGCTGTTGCACGAACTGGGGATAGGACCCGCCTTTCAGAATTTCGCCGGGGTCGGTGCCATGATTATGGCGTTCCATCTCACCGGACGGTATATCGAAACCAAAGCCAAAGGGCGCGCGTCCCAGGCAATCAAAAAGCTTCTGACCCTGGAGGCGAAAGAAGCCACGGTGGAACGGGACGGCGAAGAGATCAGGATTCCGATCCGCCGGCTGCAGAAGGGTGATATGATGATTATCCGTCCCGGCGAGAAGATCCCCACGGACGGCGTGGTTGTCAGCGGCGAAAGCAGCGTGGACGAATCCCTGGCTACCGGCGAATCTATGCCAGTGGAAAAACAGGAAGGCGATGAGGTCATTGGGGCGACCATCAACAAGCATGGGGTGTTACGCGTGCGCGCCACCAAGGTGGGCAAGGAGACGTTCCTGAGCCAGGTCATCAAGATGGTGGAAGAGGCCCAGGGGTCCAAGATTCCGATTCAGGAGTTTGCCGACCGGATTACCGGGATGTTCGTTCCGGTGGTCATTCTGATTGCCCTGCTGACTTTCACCGCCTGGCTGGTCTTTCCCGATCTCTTTGGGAGTATCGCCGCCTGGGCATCCACATTTATTCCGTGGGTGAATCCGGCGATGAGCGCTGTGGCGCTGGCGCTGTTCGCCACGGTCGCGGTTTTGGTGATCGCCTGCCCCTGCGCGCTGGGACTGGCCACACCCACCGCATTGATGGTGGGCTCGGGCAAGGGCGCGGAAAACGGCGTCCTCATTCGGAAAGGCGCCGCCATCCAGACGATGAAGGACGTCACCACTATTATCCTGGACAAGACCGGGACCATCACCGAGGGCAAACCCGGTGTGACCGACGTGCTGGCATTCAACGGGTATGACGAACAGCAGGTGGTGCACCTGGCCGCCAGCCTGGAAAGCGGCTCCGAACATCCCCTGGGAGAGGCGATTGTGGAGTATGCCAAATCGAAGGATGGTCAGCTCGAGACGCCGGGAGCGTTCGAAGCGGTCACCGGCCGCGGCGTGAAGGGCGTGCTCGAACACAGACAGGTGCTGGTCGGAACCGAACAACTCATGCGGGAACACGGGATTGAGCTCACCGACAATGTTCTGGAGCAGAAATCGCATCTGGAGGAACAGGCGAAAACGGCGATGCTGGTGGCGGTAGATTCACAGATCGTCGGAACCATTGCAGTCGCCGACAAAGTCAAAGAGGACAGCCGGAAGGCGATCGCTGCTCTCAGCGAATTGGGGCTGGAACCGGTGATGATCACCGGTGATAACGAGCGCACCGCCCGGGCGATTGCGGAGGAAGTCGGCATCCACCGGGTGCTGGCAAATGTCCTCCCGGACGACAAAGCCAACGAAGTCAAACGTCTTCAGGAACAGGGCGAAATTGTTGCCATGGTCGGCGACGGCATCAACGATGCCCCGGCGCTGACTCAGGCGCAGGTCGGGATCGCCATCGGGACCGGCACCGATGTGACCATCGAATCCGGTGACATCGTACTGGTGCAGGGCGATCTCACTGCGGTCGTCAGGGCGGTCAAGCTGAGCCGCGCCACCTTCCGGAAAATCAAACAGAATCTCTTCTGGGCATTCTTTTACAACGTGGTGATGATCCCCCTGGCGATCATCGGGGTGATGCATCCGGTGCTGGCAGAGATCGCCATGGCATTCAGCTCCGTCAGTGTGGTCACCAACTCCCGGCGGCTTCAGAAGGTGAATATCCAGCCGGAGTATCAGTAAAGTAGAGTAGAGGAGTGAACAACAATGGTTAGGCTTCGGTATAGTTCCGTTTCAG
>CAYPST010000061.1:0-23981 GCA_964413425.1 uncultured bacterium | reverse complement strand
GAAAACGCCTCGCCCCGAAGGGATGCTCCGAAGTCCCAGAAGGGATCCCGTTGGGTGAGTCTCTTCGAGGCCTTCGGCAAAGAGATCCCGTCAGGACGGGACAGAGACCGCTCCGAAGGAGAGCTTCTGGCTCAAAGGCCGCAGAGAAACTACAAAATATATCTGTCCAAATAGCGGAATAAAGTTTGCATATATTTTGTATACATAATACCTATACGTCAGATTCAGCATCTTGTATCAGGCCCAGGTTTTCTAAACACTCTCGGAAGAGATAGAACATTCCAATACTAGAACATCTCATGCCGTCCGGTGCAGCGGAGAGGCAATAATAAAATTTACTGTGAAAGCGGCTCTCGCACTATTCACATCAATTATTATGTCCCCTGTCCGCGAAAGCAGCGGAAGCCCGCAGGGCTTCAATATGAATAGCCACCGGTGCCACCGGTGGGCACCGGAATCACACACCGCCCAACCCTGCAAGGGTTGAACGAATCACGCCCCAGCAGTCTGATGCACCCTCCAGCGGTCGTAGTGAACCCCGTTTGGTTCCTGGTAAGGAACCTTCTCTCTCCCCGCATTGCATGCGGGGCTATTCACATTCAATCCCTTCGGGATTGGACGAATCGGATATCCCTGAGGAGGTAAATCCACCTAACGTAGGCGTGAACGGCGAGAGGGTTAACAGCACTTCACTTGCTAGGGAGATTACAGCGTGAGAGAGCACCAAACTGGCTCCTTGAACCAGAGCCCTGTCGTCCGCTCAACCCAGAGTTAGCCAAAAATGCACTGACCTTGATTGAAGCTCCCGACTCCCTGTTACGAAGTTGCCGCTCTTTGGTCTTATGATATGGAGCTTTGCCTGTCCTTATAGCTGGTCTGATTCGATGATTACAAAGGTAAATATCGCACTTGGCCTTGCCATTCGCCTTCAAGGCTATAATCGGCAAGTATGAGAATATCTTCAACGGCGCGACCTATTGGAACCTTGCGGCTTACTTCAAATACTCCCGGCATAGGAAGACCTGCCTGAACACGTTCGTAAGCATAAAGCGTCATGATTGAGACATCATGAGTAAGCAATACTCGGTTTTCCTTTGCTGCCCACTCCAGTATGGCGGGATCATCGGCCTCTGCCAGACCAACCTCCTGAATGCAAACGATATCCAATTGAGGTGTCCTTCGCAATAATCCACGCACAATGTTGCGGTTAAAATTCTCATCAGCAGCGAGCCGAAGCATTCATATTATCCCTTATGCTTCGGTCGACGTGCCAGGAGACGCTCCCGTATCCCATGGGGGTCAAATCGGGCCTCATTCTGTTTGCGTATCTCCTCAGCCTGCTGTTGTCGCTTTTTCAAGTACGTTTCAACTGCTGACTGATTTCGCAAATAGTAACTAATCACAGCATACACATCGGCGAGCTGCACCGATGGATATTGCTGTACTATTTCCTCAGCGGTAGCTCCTTCGTTGAAGGCAGCGACAACAGTATCAAGTGTCACCCGGGTGCCCCCAACACGGACTACTCCGTCTTTGTCAGTGAGAAGTGGCACAGATTCAGCGTTAATTGTAAGAGTCATGTTTTTCACCTTTTGGTACTGCTCATAGATGTTCGAAGCTATAAGCGATTTCATCTTATCAAGAGTATGAATTACCCGCTGTAAAATCAAATGATTCCAATAATAAAGAGCGTGTTCAATCCCCACAGCGTCGGTCAAGAAAGTGTCATTTCTTTTAGTTTGTTTGTGCTCTTTCACTAAATCTGATTTAACCACCTATGCTTCCTTCAACAGCACTCAATGTACTGGCGTCGAGGTAGGGACGCCGGTTACCCGACGCCCCCCTCACAGATCCCGGCGTGCAGTTTTGCCGCACCGGGCTCCTCAGTGATACTCGCTTCCGCGCCTGCTGGTCTTGCTGCTATTCCCCGCAGGGAGGGTAGCACAGGTGTCTCCGGTCCGACAGTCCGGCTTGTGTTTCCTATGCGGGCTACGTACCACTGTTGACCTCTTCCCCCTGTGGTCGGCTCTCCCGACCGCCGAGTACTATGGGTCAATCCGACTCCCGCTCCATCTTCAGCGGCCCTTCGCTTGGTTGAAACGGCTTACCGCGCAACAGAGCTTGATACTGCGTAGGCTTCAGCATTGCTCCGTCTCCGGGTTTCCCCTGCCGTGCCTCAATAGCTGCATGCCCTACACTATCTCGCCCTCCCGCCGGAATGAAGCGGGCCTCCCACGTTCCTGGTGCTTCTCTTCATGCATGCCACACCTCCGAACCCCGACAGGCGTCCAGAGTCTCGCCCTTCGCGACTCCTTCCTGTTGGCTTCTGGCACGTGAGCACCAGCGCTGGCAGCGGGAGGGGAGTCGGAGGTGTTTCCCGGAGGCGCTGTCCGGGTGCCGGATTCCCCGGAGCGGACTCACCGGGGCCCTCCGGCCGGAGCGCGGGGGGCGAATCGGTGAGTCAGACAGTCCGCACACCCTTCATGGATATCCCGGAACGTCCCCGATTGCATGGCCCCACCCCTGTTCGTATTCGTACCCATTTACATCGTGAGCCAAAGGCCTCCCTGGGGATTATTCGTGGTTCATCTCGGGCTGTCGGGCTGGGATGTTACAGTGTTGAATATTGGGTATTGAGTATTGGAGTTTTGCCTTCCTGGTCTCTTGCCTTCTTGAGTTCTTGCCGTCTTGATTTCTTGTTTGTTGTCTTCTTGTCTTCTTCTCACTTTTCACTTTTCACGTTTCTTCTCTCCGCACATCTGCGGCCTTTTTTAAAAAGATGAGAAAACCAGTTGCCTTTCACGAAATCATTTCGTATAGTAGAGGTAACTTTTTTTGGTACATCTTTTTTGGCACAATAATGAGAGAAATAGCACGACCATGGCGCTGCCGTTCCAGACTCAGCCAGATAGATGCTCCTCCTCCCTGCGGTTGCAGCGCCTGAGATTTTTTTAACCGGAGCGTTTGCCGCCCCGGTCATCCGCTTTTTCACATCGCGAGAAGACTGGCCGGACTTCACTTTTTTAAGTTTGGGTGGCTGGAGACAGGCCTGAGACTAAAAGTTTTAATTCGTGAGGCCAAATTCTTATTCATGAGAACAATTCCTTATTCATGAGACCAGGTTTTGATCCATGAGGTGAAGTTTTCATTCCCGAAGTCAACGTTTTCACTCCCGGTCGCAAAGTTTTGACTCATGAACACAAAATTTTGGCTCATGAAGGGAAAAGGTTCACTCATGAAGATCAAGTTTTGACTCATGAAGATCAAGTTTTGACTCATGAAGATCAAGGTTTCACTCATGGAGGCCAAGTTTTCATCCATGAGTCGAAGTTTTCACCCCCGGAGTGAAAGTTTTGACTCCCGGAGTCAGATTTTTCACTCACGGAGTCGAGGCTCTGAACCACGAGGGCACGTTTTGATCACCGGAAGCGAAATACTGACTGCCTGAACATGACTGGTGATTCACGGACCGGACCTTTCTCATTCCGGACAGGCGCTGGTGGTTGCCGGAATTCACTCGTGCAGCACCGGGCATCTGATCCGGCGTCAGGTGCCATACCTGCTGTATCCTGTACATGAGATGTTTGCAGCGACGTCCGGACTCCGGATGAGATGTGTGGAACTCTAACAGAAATTCTCAACCACCACAGCAAAGGAGAGCAGTATGCCGCAATACAATGAAGAGATCGACGAGTTCACGGTGGAGATGCGCTCCGCCATCGAAAATGCCCTGAACGAGCCGGAGATCATGACGCGGCTCAAGACACGGCGGTTTAATGAGACCCGCCTGAAGGAGGGATTGGACGAATGCGCGGATCTGGAACAGAAGCATCTGACCCAGAAGCAGGAGTATGCCGATAAATTTGCGGCCACCACCACCGTCAGGGACCTGTTTCGCCGGTTGCGGCGGGTGTTTGGCGAGATATACGATTATGGGCGCCGGGCGTTCGAAGCAGACGGCGATACGTATACCCGGCTGGGGCTGCAGGGAGCCCGGCAAAACTCACAGATCGGGTACCTGGCCCAGGCCAGGCAGCTTGTCACCGCCGCCCTGGAAAGTAAAAAAGCCCAGGAGGGATTGGACTATTATGGCATCGATACCACGTATCTGAAGGAGGCAGAGCAGCTCATCGAGGAAACGGAAGACGCCCTGCGTGACCGGATGAAGGAAACTGCCGAAGCCGAGGAAGCCACCCGGATCCGGGATGAAGCCTACGACCGGGCCAGAACCTGGCACCGGAATTTCCTGACGGTGGCGGATCACGTGCTGGACGACGTGCCGCAGCTGAAGGAGCAGCTGGGGATTACGGTGCCGTAACAGGGTCTGACAAGTGCTCACAAGTGCTCACAAGAAAAGACGTCAGAGAATCGGAAGTGGGGAGAGAGAGGCGGGTATTGGCGTGTTAAAAAAGAAGGAACACAAAGTTTCACAATGGACACATGAACTTTCACAAAGAAAAGATTTCGATTTTTACCATTGTGTGACGTTGTGAAGTACTTCGTGAGACTTGGTGCTCCTGCTTTCCCGGGGCGGGGGGCAGGGCCTTCTCACTTCTCACTTTTCACTTCTCACTTCTCACTTTTCACTTCTCACGGTTGTATTATCTGCGGAAATCTGTTCAATCTGCGTCATCTGTGTGCTGTTATCAAATCAGGTGAAAATCTCATCGCCCAGCACTCAGGGATGCTGAGTGCTGGGTGCCGCTGGGGACGAACAGCGCCTGTTCTTTGCCAAATAATTCCGCACAGCAGGACTGGAGTTCATTGACGGTGGGATCCTCGCCGAACACATCATCCCCCACTTCGGCACCCATCATTGCCTCGCGCATGGCCCGGGAGGGTTTGGTGACCGTATCACTCCGGAGATCCACTACCGGACACATGTCATCAGGTCTCCCCTGTCTCTTCGCGAGCTACTCGCTCACCCGGACAATATCCGCGCCGATGCCCTGGAGTTTCTGCTCGATTCGTTCGTAGCCGCGATCAATGTGATAGATGCGCTGAATATCGGTGCGGCCCTCGGCGATCAGGGCTGCCAGAATCAGGGAGGCGCTGGCCCTGATATCTGTGGACATCACCGGGGCACCGATGAGCTGCCGCACTCCCTTGACAACGGCAACGTTTCCTTCCAGAGATATGTTGGCGCCCAGCCGGTTGAGTTCGGCCACATGGGTGAACCGGTCGTGATAAATCTCTTCCGTAATCACCGCGCTGCCGCCGGCCGTGGACATGAATGCCATCCACTGGGCCTGCATATCGGTGGGATATCCCGGGTAAATTGCTGTGGTGATGTCGATGGGATTGATGTCACCTGCCTGCGTGACGGTGAGTTTACTCTCATTGACGCGCACGCCGGCCCCGGCTCGCTTAACTTTATCTATGACTGCCTTCAGGTGCCGGGGAATGACCGGACTGATTTCGAGTTCCTCGCCTGCCATGGCGCCGGCGACCAGATAAGTGCCGGCTTCAATTCGATCCGGAATCACCTCATAATCTGTGGGATGCAATTCCTCAACTCCGTGTATTTCTAACGAATCCGCCCCCACATTACGAATATCCGCGCCCATGTCGTTCAGGAAACCGGCCAGCGAGGCGATTTCCGGCTCCCGGGCGGCGTTTTCGATGGTGGTGACGCCCTCTGCCAGAACCGCAGCCATCAGGATGTTCCCGGTGGCTCCCACACTGGAAATATCCAGGGTGAAATCGGTGCCGGTGAGCCGGTCGCAGGTGGCCACAATGTATCCGCCCTCCAGAGTAATATCTGCGCCCAGGGATTCCAACCCTTTCAAATGCAGATCCACCGGTCGCGGGCCCCAGGCGCATCCGCCCGGCAGGGAGACTTTTGCCCGGTGAAATCGTGCCAGCAATGGTCCCAGCACGTAAAAGGACGCCCGCATGGTTTTCACCAGATCATACGGCGCCTCGGGATTATTGACGGCAGAGGTCTCGATGGTCATGACCCCCGAATCCAGTTCCACCCGGGCACCGATAATTTCCATGAGTCTGGACATGGTCCGGGTATCACGAAGATTCGGCACGTTGGTCAGGGTATATTTGCCCGGGGCCAGGAGAGCGGCGGTCATCATAGGAAGCACTGCATTCTTTGCTCCGCTCACCGGAATATGGCCGGAAAGTGTGTTCCCTCCCTGGGCGACGAGTTTATCCACAATTGCTCCTCTGCGTTAGTGGGTTTTTTTTAACAGCTCACGGGCATTGTTGAGCGTGATTTCGGAAATACTATCTCCTCCCACCAGAGTGGCAATCTCGCGCACCCGTTCTTCCTCTTCCAGCCGGTGAATGCTGGTAGTGGTGCGGTTCGCCCGGACATCCTTCCCGACCACATAATGGGACTCCCCGAGACTGGCAATCTGCGGCAGATGGGTAATACACACCACCTGATGATACTCGGCAAGGTTTTTCAACTGTTCGGCGACCACCCGGGAGATGCGCCCGGAGATGCCGATGTCGATTTCATCAAAGATGACGGTACTGATGCCGTCCCGTCCGGCCAGCACCGATTTGATGGCCAGCATGATCCGGGAAATTTCGCCCCCGGAGGCAATCCGGGCCAGGGGCTTCTCCCCTTCTCCCGGATTCGTGGTGATGTGGAATTCCACTTCATCTGCCCCGGTCTCATCAACTTCAACCGGGACTTCGTCAACCACAATCGGTGAGTTTGGCCGGGCCCGATAGGCAACATGCACCCGGAATGCGGCCCGTTCCATACCGAGCCGGTGCATGACTCCCCGGGTAGCATCCGCGAATTGTTGTGCGGCCTTCGTCCGGGACTGGTGCAACTGCACACACACTTCGGTGAATTCCCCGGCTGCCTGTTGCCGCTTCTCTTCTAACCGCTGTAACTCCGTGTCATAATTTTCGAACTCATCCAGGGTGCGCTCAATTTTCTCCTGATAGGCAAGCACATCCTTTAGAGTGGGGCCAAACTTCTTCATCAACTTCCGCAAGGCAATAATCCGCTCCTCAATTTGATCCAGCAAGCCGGGCTCATGCTCAATCGAGCTCCCGTAATGATTCAGAAAATTCCCAATCTCTTTGACGGTCAGGGCGGTAGAATTGATTTCGTCGGCATAGGGGCGCACCGAATCATCGATCTCTGCCAGTTCCCGGAGATGCCGCTCTGCATCGACTATTTCATCGTAAATAGATGTATCTCCCTCATACAGCATCTGCTGGAGCGTTTGCACCAGTTCGGCGATCCGCTGGCTGTTGGAGACGATGCGCCGCTGCTGCTCCAGATCTTCCATTTCTCCGGGCTCGGGATTGACCGCCCGGATTTCCTTCAACTGAAATTTGTAGAGGTCTTCTTTTTCCGAGAGTTCCTGTTGTTTCTTCTGCAAATCCTGATAGGCTCTGTCTGCCTCCCGCCAGTGCTCGTACCGGCGCTGCACTTCCTGCAGGAGTGTTCCGTGATTGGCGTAATCGTCCAGGAAGGTGATATGGGTGTCCGGGTTTAACAAGGATTGATGCTCATGCTGGCCGTGCATATCCACCAGGAGATCGCCGATCTGCTTGAGGGTATAGACATTGCAGGGCGTGTCGTTCACGAATGCCCGGGACCGGCCGCTGTTGCGGACTTCCCGCCGCATAATTAACGGATACTCCGCAGGGAGCTCTTCAGCCGTAAGCAAGTCGGTGATGAGCTGTTTACGGGAATCCGGCACCTGCACCTCGCATTCCACGGTCGCCCGGTCAGCCCCCGTCCGGATTACATCGGTATTGGCCCGTTCTCCCAGGGCCAGACTGAGCGCTTCAATCACAATAGATTTTCCGGCACCGGTCTCCCCGGTAATCACATTGAACCCCAGGTGGAAATCCACTTCAAGTTCATCAATGATGGCATAGTTTTTAATGTACAGCCGGTTAATCACAAAATATTACGCGGTTTCGCTATCCATTTGTTGGTTATCAGGAGATATAGCCCTGTGCCCAGGATAATACCCAGCGCATCTGCCCCAAAATCTAAGAATTCCATGTCGCGGTTCGGCACAAAATATTGATGGAATTCATCCAGCAGTGCATATCCCCACCCTATGGCTATTACTAATCCGATTTTCCCCAGATTGCCTGGGAATTCTGTGTCTTTTATAATAGCCCAGGCAATGAGGGTTCCAAAGATGAAATATTCACCCAGGTGCAGGAGTTTGTCCGAGACCGGGAGTTGTTTGCCTGCCAGCCTATCGCCCGGCAGTGACGACAGGAGAAATATCATGGCCATATATGCAAATACGATGATGATTCTCGCCCGGTTAGATATTTTCATAATACTCCTGGACGTACTTTACCGTTTGCGGCAGATGAGTGATCAATGTGGTGGCCGTCAGTCCCAGTTCAGTGAGTTCCTCCCGCGCAAAATCCCCGGCTAATCCGTGGAGGTACACTCCCACCAGCGCCGCGTCTATCGGGCTCAATCCCTGGGCGGCAAGTCCGGCGATCATACCTGTCAACACGTCACCCGTGCCTGCCGAAGCCATCCCGGCGTTTCCGGTGGTATTAATAAATACTTTCCCTGCTTGACTGGCAATAATGGTCGGTGCCCCTTTCAACACCAGCGTCACCTGATGTTCCCCGGCGAATTGCTGTGCAATGTCCAATCGATTCTCAGTGAGATCACCCACGGAGACGCCTGAGATACGCGAAAATTCACCCCAGTGAGGCGTGAGAATCAGCTCCCCGGGACACTTGCGCAGCCGGTCAAGATGGTTCCCGGCGAAGAAGGTTGCCGCATCCGCATCAACCACGGCAACTTTCGCATACTCCCCGAGGACGGCCTGTATCAGCTTTTGCGGCTCCTCCTGCCTGGTCATTCCCGATCCGATGGCCAGAGTGTCGCTCCAATCGAAATATGATTCCACTTCCTTGTAGGCCGCAGCGCTGTATGAACCATGTTCCGTCTCGGGCAGCGGCACGGTAATCACTTCTGTCAGTTTGGCTTCCATGGCAGAATTCAAACTCGTCGGGACACCAGCCAATACAAGGCCGGCACCGGACATCAGGGCCGCTTCGCTGACCATGGCTGCCGCTCCGGTAAATCCACGGGCACCACACAGAGTGAAGACCTTCCCTGCCTTATGTTTGTAGACATCCGGCTGCCTGATGGGCAATCGATAATGGATATCGTCTTCCCGGGGCAGAAAATAGACATTCTCTGCCTGATCCAGCGCCGACTGCGGGACGGAAATATCGGCAACTGTCACCTCGCCGGCGAATTCCCTGCCGGGAGAGAACAATAATCCTGTTTTGACAAATCCCATGGTGACTGTGGCTTCAGCAGAGATGGCTGTTCCCGGAGTTTGCCCCGTATTCGCATCGACGCCGGAGGGTATATCAACGGCAACGGTGGGGGCATTATACGAGTTGATCCATTCAATGAACCCATCGAACGGACTACGTGGAGCCCCCTTGATTCCGGTGCCCAGCAGTCCGTCAACAATCACATCTGCCGGCAGCATCTCTTCCGTGAGCTCGGTGAGAGCAGCAACTGTGGGGGTATAATAAGTATTTCCTGACAACTTCCGCAAGATGTCAAAATTCGTTTCCGCATCCCCGCTGTATTCATCCGCGGAGCCCACATGGAATACCCGAACATTCACCTGCTGCTCCAGGAGATACCGCGCCACCACAAACCCATCGCCTCCGTTATTGCCTTTACCCGCCAGAATGTAAACCGTCAGACCACCTCTGATATTCAGGATCTCCATCACTTTCTGGTAGATGGTCCTGCCCGCGTTTTCCATGAGAACCATTCCGGGAATTCCAATGTTGTCAATGGTGTGCGCGTCGGCAGCGCGTGAGTCTTCTCTGGTCAATGCAAATTCCATGATGGTGACTCCCGTTAGTGAACAATTGCGAATGCCACTGCATACTCTTTTTCGTGGGAAATGGATAACGAGATCTCCGTATACGCGTGTGTAAACGATATGTCCGCCTGTATCACCGGAACCGGAACGCCCAACTCATCCGGGAGGATTTCGATATGCGTAAACGGCAGGTAATGGGCGTCGGTAAAGGGCTGCAACGCTTTCCGGAGCGCTTCTTTTGCTGCGAACCGCCCGGCATACCGTTCATACTTATTTACTGCCCGACTGCAATACTGCTGCTCAGTGGCAGTGAAGACCTTCTCGAGAAATCGTTTTTCATACCGATCGATGATTGCACGTATTCTTTGCACCTCAACGATATCGACTCCGATCTTCATAGAAATGGCTCACACGTCATCCAACAGCGAACGGCGAAACTGTTATTCGTGTTCTACTTCATTACATTTCTCACAAGAAAACTTAGATGCCATTGTGAAGTATTGCAACTGGTTTTTCGAATTCCTGTTTTCCGTACCGGAGAAAAACAGGAGTGGATGAGAGTGTTTAGAAAACATGCGTCCGATACACGTTGGTGAACCTGGCTTCTGTTGAGTATGGAGAGAAGATATAAGCAGAATGTATGACGCTATTTGGACGGATATATTGTATAGTTTCTTTGTCCCAGAGGGATCTCTTTGCCAAAGGCCTCGAAGGGACTCCCCCAACGGTCCGTGCCGAAGGCATCCCTGTGGGAAAGGACTCCCTACGGTCTCTGGGACTTCGGAGGATCCCTTCGGGGCGAGGCGTTTTCTAAATAGACTCAGTGGATATAAAAAAGGGCAGGGAATTCAGTTCCCTGCCCTTGTGGACCAATTCATCTGTGATTTAACTTATTCACATTCCCCGGTACTTTCCAGTACCTCAATCCGGTGTTCGGCTACCTCCCGCCAGTTTGAAATTGCTGTGGCCTTCTGCCACGCATCCAGTGCCGCCTGCGTGTTCCCCAGATGACACTGGGCATCACCCAGATTGACCAGCAGTCCGCCCCGAATGGTTTGATCCGGATTCTTCTGCAATCCTTCCTGTATCGTCTGGACCATCTCCTGGTAGTTCCCGAGTTCATGATAGGCATCGGAGAGGCGGTAATTCAGTGATGCATTCTGCGGATTTAATCCGATAGCGGTGGTAAACTGTTCCACTGCCTGCTGATACTTCCCTTGTCGCATATATGCCATGCCCAACCCCTCGTAGCCGGAAGCACTGCTGGGATCAATCTGAATGGCTTTCTGCAATGATGGTACTGCCTCGGCATAGCGTTCCATATCATTCAGCAGCAGGCCATGTCTTGTCCAGGCCCGGGCATAATTCGGGTTGACCTCCGTCGCCCGCTGATAGGCATTCAGGGCCTGCTTATCTCTGGCAATACTTTCATAGGCAATACCCAGAGCGACCCAGGCGCGTTCATAATTTTCATCAATTTCCAGCGTGGCCTGGTAGCGGTCGATTGCTTCGGTCGTATTGCCGCGCCGCCGGGCAATCACTCCCAGCATATACTGGGCATTTACCAGATCCGGGTCAATTTGCAGTGCGGTTTTAAATTCCTCTTCCGCCGTTGTCAGATTGCCGCGCTGATATGCTTCCAACCCATCCTTGAAATGCAGTTTTGCCATATTGCTCAGGGCGGTTATGTAATTCTGATTATCAGGATCCGCTTCGATGGCCTGTTCAATAAAATTGACCGCTTGCTCCGTATTCCCCTGGGCTCGATACACCACTCCTTTGTTGAACAGTGCCGGAGCAAATCCGGGATAGTTCTGCAGAACCTCGTCAAAATTATTCAACGCCTCCTCGTAATCTTGGTCTCGCACCGCGTCCAGACCACCCTGATAGGTGTCTATGAGTTGGGCAATATTATTGAACCGGGCACGATACTCATCATTGTCCGGCTCGATCTCAATGGCTTGCCGGATATATTTCTGGGATACATCCAGATTGAACAGGCTATATTCCACTTCACTCAGTTGGGCATACACACTCGCCTGGGAGGTATCCTTCTGGATAATCGCCAGAAAATACGGCCGGGCAGCGCTCCACTCCTCCTCCTGAACCAGTTGACTCCCCTGCTTCATCAAATCCGGCACCGACATGTTCCGCAATCGATCGGGAATTTGTACACCTTCCTGCTGACCGAACACAGAGCCAACTGTAACAAAAACGACTAAACACGCTGTCAACACTCCACGCGACAGCTGATTACCACGAGCTTGCATTTCAAGCCTCCTTATATGATTCCGCCTTAATTCTTTCCACGGTGACGCCTATTTGCGAAATATAATAGGCATGGAATTTATTTCCAATATTCCCACAACATTCCGGAACGTGTAAAACCACCTTTACCACTGTGCCGAAGGCGGGATTCGAACCCGCACACCCTTTCGGGCACTGCCCCCTCAAGACAGCGTGTCTGCCAATTCCACCACTTCGGCGTTATTTTTCTCTGTGTTGTTATCTATTTTTATTCGTCTTTATTGGCCGCTGCCATTATTCTCCTGATCGGGAGCGGGACTCTGCTGTTGCTGCTGGGGCTGGGTTCCCTCTATCGGTAACAACCCTCCGCCTTCTCCCTCAGCACCTGGCTTCGGCAATGATGTGCCAGGGGCTAATTCCTGCTGCTGCTGGGCCGATTCCTGCACCACACTCCGCTGCTGCTCTCCGGATCTGCCGATCAGGTTAATCACGAGGGCAAGCAGCATGAACATAACAGCCAGTCCCACCGTCACTTTTTGCAGAAAATTTGCTGCCCCTCGCCCTCCGAATAATGATTGCGAACCTCCGCCTCCGGCGCCCCCAAAGGCCCCGGAAAGGCCCCCGCCTTTACTTGATTGCATTAAGATAACAATTATCAGTGTTATTGCAACAATCACATGCACCATTATTAAGAATGTATACAAAATACCTCCTAGCTCACTCCTGCAGCTATTGAGACAAGTTCGGTAAAGGACTCCACCTGTAAACTCGCCCCGCCAATCAGGCCGCCATCGATGTCAGCGTGTTCCAGCAGAGATGCCGCATTGGCCGGCTTCATACTCCCGCCGTATAAGACGGTGGTCGCCTCTCCGGTCCCTGCCCCGAAGGAATTATCCAGCCACTCCCTGATGAATTGGTGCGCCTCAACGGCCTGTTCCGGCGTCGCGTTCACTCCCGTGCCGATGGCCCATACCGGCTCATAGGCGATGGTGACATCTTCCAGCTGGGCTTTCCTGAGCCCGGCAAAAGCACCGCTTAATTGTCGATCCAGTACTTCTTCCACTTGCCCTGCTTCGCGCTGATCTAACGATTCTCCGATGCATACGATGGGTTTAAGATTGTGTTCCAGGGCTGAGTGCACTTTTTTGCCCACCGATTCATCGGTCTCGGCATAATACTGCCTGCGTTCAGAATGACCAATGATTACAAACTCACAGCCGGTCGATTGCAGCATCGCCGGCGAAATTTCACCGGTAAATGCGCCTTCCGCCTCCCAATGCATATTTTGCGCCCCTGTTCCTACCGGTTGATTCTCCAGCATTTCACCTACCTGTTTTAGTGACGTGAAAGGAATGCACAATATAACATCGACAGTGTCCGTGTTCAACGATTTCCTTAACAGATTTTCCACAAAGGATTGTGACTCCTGCGGCGTCTTATGCATTTTCCAATTCCCGGCGATAACTTTCCTGCGTTGCTTACTCAATCTTGACTCCTGTGTTTAATGTTAATTTTCCAGTGCTGCAATTCCTGGCAGTTCTTTCCCGCTGAGCATTTCGAGTGAGGCGCCTCCCCCGGTCGAAACGTGTGCCACCTTGTCCATCAGTCCGAACTGCCGCAACGCTGAGGCACTGTCGCCACCTCCTACAATCGTGGTCGCGCCCTGCTCCGTTGCTTCGGCCAGTGCTTCGGCAATGGCTCTGGTGCCCTCGGCAAATTCCGGAATTTCAAACACTCCCATCGGTCCATTCCAGAGGATGGTGCGTGATGCCAGTATTTTTTCGGAAAAAGTTGCTCTGGCATCCGGCCCAATGTCCAGTCCCATTTCATTGACATTGATGTGATCAATGGACAGGATGGATGTCGGGACGCCTTCTTCCGGATGCGATGCCGCAATGCAATCAGAGGGCAGGTGAAAACCGAGGCCTTCCTTCTCAACCCGTTGCAGAATATCTTTCGCCAGATCTAATTTATCTTCCTCCAGCAACGATCCCCCGATTTCCTTTCCCTGGGCTTTTAAAAAGGTATATGCCATCCCGCCGCCAATAAGCAGACTATCGACCGAATCCAATAACTTATCGATCAGATCAATTTTCCCGGCGATCTTGGCCCCTCCCATTACTGCCAGATACGGCGGTTCCGGGTTCTCCAGTGCTTCCACTAAAAATTTCACTTCCTTCTCCACCAGATAACCGGCCAGGTTTTCGTCAAAATATTCGGTGACCCCAACGGTTGAGGCATGCGCCCGATGCGCAGTGCCGAAAGCATCATTGACATACACATCTGCCAGATTAGCAAGCTTTTTGGAAAATGCGGGATCGTTCTCTTTCTCTTCTCCGTGAAACCGAAGATTTTCCAGCAGAAGAACCGATCCGTCTTCCAGAATAGAGGCAAAGTTTTCCGCAATGGTACCGACACAATCATCGGCAAATTCCACCGGACAATCCAAAGTATCTTGCAGATATTGGAAGACCGGTTCCAGGCTTAGCTCGTGCTGCACCTGTCCACCCGGACGCCCCAGATGAGACATGAGTATCGCTTTCCCTCCCTCGTCTACTACTTTCTTGATGGTGGGCAGAGCTGATTGAATCCGATAATCATCGATGATATTTCCGTTCTTGTCCAGCGGAACATTAAAATCCACTCGGATGAGCGCACGCTTCCCCTTGAAATTGTAGTCGTCAATAGTTTTAAAACGCATTTCCCTGTCCTTAATTCCCTTTCACTTCTGTTAATCTTAAGTAATGAGCGATATCTTGCCTGTAATTTAGTAATATTCTTCATTTATGTAAATGATCATAAGAAATCTTGTGCGATTGTATCGACCACATATCCCAGGTTCGCAGTGCGAATCTATCTTCCCCGTGTTTTTTATTATTGTAAAACCTATGCTTTTTACAAAATTTCCACAAGCGGAATTTATGAAATCACGGAGCAATGGAATGGCTGTATTCAGGAGGAGAGTGGAACGGTTCCGAGGGTCACTCCATATACGGATTCCCGGCCTTGTATCCGGAGAGCCCGGGCAGCACTCTCCAGGGTCGAACCGGTGGTGAAGATATCATCCACCAACAGGTACGCAGAGTTCTGTGGTCCGGATACATTATTCGGATGAACGGTGAAGGCATTATCCATATTAGTTTTTCGCTGATCCCTGGTAAGTGTGGTCTGGGTCCTGGTATACTTTTTCCGATGGAGCAGATCTGTCAGTACCGGAATATTGGTGATTTCTGCGATGCCTCTGGCGATATATTCCGCCTGATTATATCCGCGTTCGCGCAATTTCGTTTTATGAAGCGGAACCGGTACTAATCTGCCGTCCTCCCGGATCCAATCTGCCGGCAGATGACGGGCAACATATTTTCCCATTACCATGCCCAGAGTCGGTTTGTGATGATACTTTAATTGGTGGATGAGTAATCGGAAGGCTTCACTGAATTCCCAGTAGCTGAAGACCTCACAAAGTGCTTCACCGGTATGCTCCCACCCAAAGGGCCGATGATTCCCTGGCGTAGAAGGAAGGCCGGAAAGACAGTGGCTGCAGACCAGGATTTCTCCATTCTCCAGAAAGTGATCGCCTATCAAACAATATGGCGGAAAAAGAAGCGGATCAAAAAACACGCGGACTCCGGCGAGGAGTCCGCCCAGAATTTTTTTCATGTGATTGGTCTGTTTTGTTTAATATAACAGCAGTCCTGCCGAACCGATAATCGCTGCTGATTCACCCAGTTCAGAGGGAATCACCCGGAGATGCTCCTTCGGTCCGGGATTAATATATCGATAGAGTGCGTCGAACATGCTCTCCTGAAAGAAATCCCAGTTGGTGGCAATAGACCCTCCAACCACGATAAAATCAGGGTCCAGAATATTAACAAACCAGGCAAATGAATTTCCCAGATGTTCACCGAATTCCTTAAAAGCAGCAACCGCATGTTCTTCGCCGTTTTCTGCCCTGCTGGCTATTTCCGGGCCAGCAATGTTTTCACCGGATCGTTCGGCATACATCCGACTCAGGCCCTGACCGGAGATATAATCTTTTTCCAGGGTGGTGCCCAGGTAAGGATTATACGCTATCTCCGCAGCAGTACCCGTCGCGCCTTCGTAGACTCTCCTGTTAAAAACAATGCCGAAGCCGTACCCGGTCCCCAGGGTGACTCCCAGGACAATATCCCCTGCTTTCGCTTTCCCGGCAAGCGCCTCACCGAGCACAAAGCAATTGGCGTCGTTATTCACCTCTACCGGGAGCCGGGCAGACTCCTCCACGGCGTCTTTCAAGCCATAATTGACCAACATGGGCATGTTGGGTGTATTTAAAACGGTACCGGTTTTCAAGTCCAGCGGTCCGGGAGATCCAATCCCAATTCCCTGGACATCTTCTTTGGAATACCCATATTCCCGATATAACATTTCGGCTTCCTGCACCAGTCGCTCCACCAGATCATCGCCATTCGTGTATGCGGCAACTTCGAAGCGCGGCACCTTGCTGATAATTTTGTTATCTGCATCCACTAAAGCGAGAGCGATTTTGGTGCCGCCAACATCCACCCCAACTCGAACCTGCGAATTCGCGTGCATAGATCCCCCTTACTGCGTGCAAAGGTGCTTGCCTGTCTGGAATTATTCAAAACTGCCGGGCGTTGCCTGGATATATTGGCGCCAGTTCGGATCGTACAGCTCATTCCGGGCAGTGGAATGCACGAGTTCATAGACACCGAAACCTGACCGATCCACAAACACAAATTCGACGCCACCCTGCACGCTGTGATACAGCCAGACTTCATAGGGTTTCGCATTCACACTCACCGGATTACGCTCCACTTCATCCGGCTCTCCATACACCAGAAACACGCGCCCACGGTCTGTTCGATAACTTGGTGTCTGCTGGTTCCCGTAATGGCTTTTCACATATTCAAGTCGCTGGGTATATTCTATCTGCAACTCGTTAATGCGAGTGGAGGGATCCGGATCGCGCTTCTCCCAGAACTGGGTCATCAGGTTCTGCTTCCCTTCCAGACCGGCTCGCCTGAAGTTCCGTTTTTCATTGCCGGTCAGCAGGGGTCCCATGGCATTGAATTCTTCTTCCAATTCCGCTTCACTCATATTTGAGTAATCCACACCGCTGGCACTGGCAGCCATGGGCTGACTGGAGCTGCCGGGTTTATACAGAAAGAACTTTTTGGATCTGGTGGCAATTTCTCCACTGCTTAAATCTGTTACCCGAAGACGATAGAAATAGATTCCGGCTGGGAGGCCAACCACATTCAACCCACCGATATCGATCCCGGATTTCCCGGCTTTACTCCGAATCACCGTTTGGGGTGATTTCACTTCGGCGTTATTTAAATCAAGAATCGAATACTGCACTTGAAAACTATCGTTCTCACTGGGATAATCTAAATTGTACACCTCCGCATAACTATAGAGTATCGGCGCTCCGGTTCCGTATGTCAGGCTCGCATTCGGAACGATATTCCGCTGGGCTTTCGTAAAAATAGTCTTCTGCTCAGCCATTTCCACCATGGAGGCAAATTCTATATCACTGATGGTCAGCTCCTCTTCAGTGAAACGACTCAGGGTAATCGGTTCCCGGTACAGCCCCCGTTGCTCCGTGAGTAAATCAATGACCTGGACGATTAATTCATAATTTCCCGGGGGGACTTCGAAATAACTGATGTCCGGGATGTTCTGGCTCTCGCTGACGTTCTCAACATTTTCTTCGCTGTCATTAATCGGCCAGCGATCCAGATACCGGATAGAATCGTTCTGGGCCAGTCCCACCTGGACGAATCCCCTTGCCACGTGACGATCCAGCGTATCCGGCTTGACAAACTCAAATTCACTGCGGGGAATCATGAGATACACTTCCAGAATGACCTTCTCCTGGTCAGACTGAAACGTGGCATAATCCACGTAAAAGGTTACCTGTTCCTGCTCATCAGCTTGCCGTTCCACATCGGCCAGCTGGGCCAGGCCGGTATCTGCCAGGCACAGTAAGGCAGCGACAGCAACGAGAATGCCCGCCAGGCATGTGGTTTTTGTATTGATATACCTCATAACATACTCTCCATTTACTTAATCAAAGTTGACGGATACAACCTTAGACACCCCCTCATCCTGCATGGTGATCCCATACATGTAATTTGCGGCTTCCATGGTAATTTTATTGTGGGTCACAATAATAAACTGGGTATTGTCTGAAAATTCATCCAGTACCCGTGTGAATATCTGCGAATTATTATCATCCAGCGGGGCATCGACTTCATCCAGTACACAGTACGGACTGGGTTTATACATATATATTGCAAAGAGAATCGCAATAGCGGTAAGCGTTTTTTCACCGGCCGACAGCATCCGCAGCGACTGCAGTTCCTTCCCCCCGGGATTCGCCTTAATTTCGATATCGGCTTCCAGCGGATCGCTATCGCCTTCCAGGACCAAATCCGCCTGCCCACCGGGGAAGAACATTTCGAAGGACCGGTGAAAATGTTTTCGAATTTCAGCAAACACCTCTTCGAACTGACTCCGGGCCTGGTGATCTATCCGATCGATGGTTTCCACCAAATCTTCCTCCGCTTGCAGCAAATCATCCCGTTGATCGGTGAGAAAATCCAGCCGGGACTGCTCCCCTTCAAATTCTTCTTTCACCGCCAGATTTATAGGACCCATCCTGTCCAACCGTGAGCGTAAGGAAGTAATTTCCTGAGAAAGCTCTTCTTCCGTCACTCCGCCCTCCAGTTGACCCGGTTCGACCTCATGGCTGTATCGATCACGAATCCGCTCGATCACCGAACGTTTCTCGCTTTGTAATTCATTAATCTGGCGCTCCACGCTCCGAAGCCGGTCGTGCTGCGTCTCCCGCTCCCGATGCTTCTCTCGTATCCGTTCTTCCACCTCGTCCAGCTTGGCTTCTTTCTGTTGTAGAATTGATCGCTGTTCATCCCGGCAAGCACGGGACTGCTGAGACTGTTCTTCTAACTCCTGTAATTTCTCTTCTTCCAGGGAGAGCGAATGTCTCCGTTTGTCCACTATCTCTTGTGCTTCGCCGCGTTCCCGTCGGATACCCTCGAATCGTTCCTCAATATCCTGAATGGTTTCTTCCGCGTTGGATAATCGGACCTGCAAGGTTTTTTGTTCGTTTTCAATTGACGCCACCTCCAGCCGCAGATCCTGGAGGGTATCGTTTTCCGTATTCCGCTGCTCCGATATCTTTTCGAGTTCTTCTTCTACATTCATGATCTGATGCTGCAACTGCTGCCGTTGGTCTTGCAACTCAGTCAGTGCCGGTTCGACTGTATACAGCGTTTGATCAATCTCCTTGACCTGCTCCTGCAAATCGTTAATTTTTTTGTTTGCGTCAATTCTTTGCTGTTTGGAGCGGCTTATGTCGTATTCCAGCCGGGTAATATTCTGACTAAAGATTGTACTGGACTGGGCTTGTTCTTGTTCCGTTTTTTCTAGTGCGGCTATACGTTCTTCTATTTCTCGTATCCGTTGTTGATGTTCAGATAATTCCGACCGGGTTTTTTCCTGTCGTTGCTGTACCGCTTGTACGCTCGCTTCGAGCTTCCGGAGGGTTTCCCGGCGACCAACCCGTGATGCATACTCGGACTCTGACTTGCCGCCCCGGAGAATCCCTGAGTGCTCGAGCACTTCGCCATCAAAGGAGACCATGCGAAAGGCATCACCTGGCGCACCATTTTGCATGATCTGATCCAGGCTCCCACCGACCAGGACATCCCCCAGAAGAAGATGAACCACGGTAGCGTACTGTTGCTCATACTCGATATGATCAGTGAGTCTTGTAAATCCATCTGCAGGAGTGAATGTCTTCGGATTGAGAGTTTCTATCATGTCCAGTGGAATCACCGACACCCGGCCCCGATTGGCTTTCTTGACTACCTGAATTGCCTGCTGAGCCGTGGCCCGATCTCTGGCTAACAGATATTCTGCCTGATCACCCAGGGCATTTTCGACTGCCAGTTGGAACTCATCGCTTACCTGAATAATATCCGACACCGTCCCCAAAATACCCTCGACCGGCTTGTGAACTCCTGTAAGATATTGCACAGCCGAGGAAAACCCTTCCCGGGTTTCAATCAGCTCCTCATAGAACTCAATCTTCGAACGGAGCACATCTTCTTCGGATTCCTGTTTCAGGAGTTGCTCACGGGTCGACTCAATCTGGTTCTGAACCTCACGCTGCTCCTCCCGTATTTGCCGGATCTCTTCCGTCCGCTGTTGAGCCTGGTACTCCGCTTCTTGCTGCTGGTCCTCTAACCGGGCAAGTTCCTGTGTTTTTTCCCGGATTGCCGTTCCGGTTTCTTCCATGCTCCGCCGAAGTGCCTCAATTTCCTGCTCCCCGTTTGTGCGATTCTCGAGCAACCGATCGCGTTGATTCCGCAGATCAGCCAGTTCGGTGATGGAGTTAATTTTTTGTTCCTGATATGTATTCACCTGATCGCGAACTTCCTGATACCGCTGATCAATTTGCCGGTAGCGGTCCTGTTGGTCCTGATATTTCTGACGAGCAGTTTCCAATTTCGGTTCCAGCGCACGGAGACTTGATTGTAACTCAGCGATCTGCTCTTCCCCGTGCTGCCGGCGGTTTTGGAGGTGAACCTTTTCCTGCTCCAGCCGGTCCAGGGTTTTTTCGGCCGCATGCTGCTGCTCCCGCCAGACCAGGATATTGCGTTTGGATTCCTGCCGCTGGTCCTCGATACGCTCCAGATCCTGTTCGATCTTCTCGACGGTGTGTTCCTGCTCTCGGATCCGGGCTTTCAAGGAGGATTGGATGGCTTCATCGATTTCCAGTTGCTCGGCCGAAGAACTCTGGATATCTTTGCCCTGGCTGAGCTGCTCCTGCAGGGGTATCAGGTCATTTTCCAAATGCCATAATTTGTGGGCGGCCAGCTGCACCTCTTTGTCCTGCAGTTCTGCCTTATAGCGCTGATAACGCTCGTACTTGCGCATCTGCCGCTTCAGGGAGCTGACATTTTTTTCGATTTCATACAAGATATCATTGATACGCAGAAGGTCTTCTTTGGTCGCATCCAGTTTTCTCCGGGCCGATCGTCGTTCCTGTTTATATTTATTAATACCGGCGGCTTCCTCAAACATCCGGGCGCGCTCATCCTTGGTATCACTGAGGATATTTTCCACCATCTTCAATTCGATGACCGAATACGCATCTGCGCCCATCCCGGTATCAATGAAGAGATTCTGAATGTCCTTCAACCGGCACGCCTGCTTGTTGAGCAGGTATTCACTTTGCCCATCCCGGTAGAGCCGCCGGGTGACGACCACGTCGTTGAATTCAACGGGGAGCATCCCTTTATTGTTACGGATGGTCAGAGAGACTTCGCACATGCCAAGCGGTTTCATACTTTGGGATCCGTTAAAAATCACTTCTTGCATATAATCGCTTCGGAGCACGGTGGTCTTCTGCTCTCCGAGAACCCACCGTATGGAATCGACGATGTTGGTTTTCCCACAGCCATTGGGGCCAACGATCCCGCCTATCCCCGGCCCAAACTTCAGGGTGGTCTTCTTGGCAAAGGATTTAAAACCGAAAATGTCCAATTTCGATATATACATATTTTCTCAATGCATTCCAGTTTAGCCCGGCGGCCATTTCATCGGCCGACCACCGAGGAGATGCAGATGTATGTGGTAGACATCCTGTCCGCCATGATCACCATTATTGAAGACTAATCGAAACCCTTTTTCATCTAATCCTTCCTGCTCTGCTACTTGTTTCGCAGCGAGGACTAACTGGCCCATCAGGGGTTGATCTTCCTGCTGAACCTTCGAAATCATCGGAATATGTTTCGTTGGAATGAGTAATATATGCGTTGGGGCCTGTGGATTCACATCCCGAAATGCGACGATGTCCTGTCCCTCCCAAACAATGTCGCTCTCAATTTCCCCTCTGGCGATCTTACAAAAGATGCAGTTACTCATGATGGCTCCATTCGCTTTATGTGGTTAATTCCAGGGCAGCTGCGAGCTGGCTCATTGCTGTGACAGCGGCTGTTTCCGTCCGCAGTCGTCGTTGACATAATCGAAAACTAGGCATCTTCGTCTGAGTGAACTGTTCAAGTTCTCTCTGGCTCCAGCCGCCTTCCGGCCCGATGAGCAGAGTGACATATTTACGGGTATTCTGCTTAAGTAAATCAAGAATTGATACGTTGTCAAGCTGTTGTGCGGCGACGGCAGTATTTTCTATGGAAACATTTTCGAGATACTCCTCCAGCGGCACCAGCTCGGCGATGTCGGGTAACACTGCGCGTTCAGACTGCTCCATCGCCGCGATGGCTTTTTTCTTCAACCGCTGCTGTCGCAGCCCTTTTCGTACGACACGGTCAGTGAGGAGAGGTTGAATCTTCGCCACCCCTAATTCGGTTACCTTTTCAACCATCCACTCGAATCGCGGCTGCTTGATAATCCCTACCGCTAACGTCACCTGGAGTGGCAGTTCATTCGTGGAAAAGGAAACCTCCCTGGCAAGGCATTCTATACTGTTGGGGTGAACGGAACGAATGGTTGACCGAATAATAGTACCCCGGCCATTGACGACATCCAGTTGGTCTTGTTCAGCCATCCGTAAGACGTTTACGATGTGATTGTACTGCTCTCCCTCGAGTCGAAACGGCTCCCCTTGCTCAACATCGATGGGAGCATAGAAGTACGACCGGTCGGGCATGAGTCCTTAATTTAGTATAACCTCTCTCCAAAACTGAATCCAACCACTACTCCGCTGTAATTATTCGAGCCGTCCACGCTTTGCGGGAAGTACATTAATTCATACCCGAGGGATATGGTAAACTGCCCCTCCCGGCTGTGCACAAAATCGACCCCACCTCCCACAAACAGATGGCCTGTATATCCGAACTGGGTTTTGGCCCACCGCGAGAAGAACCCGCCGTTGTTCGCCGGATCGAATGCGACGGCCGGCCCGGCTGACACTAATAAAAAAGGCTGCATGTTATCAGCAAGGGATTCTGTCCATAATCTTCGTTGAATTCCTGTCCGGAGGTTGAGGAACACAATCTTTTTGGAGGGCGGTTCATAATACCGCATGGTATAATAATCATAGTACGGGATTTTATCGGATTCTCTGAAGAAGAGAAAGGAAAACTGCGCCGGGCTGCTCCATTGTTTGTTCCAGGCATACCGCCAGGTGCCGCCTACCAGAAAGCCCCGATCACTAATCCCCATATCCATCGACCTGATTTTCCAAAAATTCCTCTCCGAATCCTTTGGTTGTGCCGTAACCTGCATAGGAGAGACCGCCAGTAACAACACCCCGATCACGATACTATAGTTCAGGTATTTCATAGCTATCTCCTTATAACCAACGCTTCCTCATAATTATTTTACTCCCGTTTTCGCCCGAATCAATCTCAACTTCATCCATGAGCTTTTTGATGAAGAAAAGCCCTCTGCCGCTGGGCAAAAACAGGTTCTCAGGCTGGCAGGGATCTTCGAGTCTCGACGGATCAAATCCTCTCCCCTGATCTGCAACGCAGAATTCTATATCATTATCCGAAATTGTCATTCGCACCGTCACGTTTTTGTCAAAATTCCGCTCGTTCCCATGAATGATCGCATTATTGATCGCTTCAAGGAGCGCAACGGCTACATCATTGGCTACATTATCCGGTACCCGTGCCTCGCTTATTTTCCGTTCGGTCTTTTCGATAATCTCCTGTACCCGATCAGGGTCGCTTATAACAAATATATCTTCCCTGGTCATTACAAGCAATACACCCTTGTTAGTAGTTTAGTACCTGCTTTCAATATAATATTTGAACCGCCATAACAAAAGCATAAATAACATGTTTCCAGGCAAGACTTTCTTCAACCCAAATTGAGCGATTTATGGAAATAAATCGCTCAATCGACAAAGAAAATGTA
>CAYPST010000060.1:0-24907 GCA_964413425.1 uncultured bacterium | reverse complement strand
TTGAACTGTTCTTAAACACTGAGTCTATTCAGAAAACGCCTCGCAGAGATCCCGTGACGACAGGACAAAGAAAATATGAAATATCACTGCCCAAACCTCGCAATAAATTTGGCAGATGTTTTCTCTACAGAATAAACATAAGTCAGGTTCAGCATCTTGTATCAGAACCATATTTTCTAAACACTCTCTTTCCGTTCGACAAATAGAGTATTGTAATCCTTGCACTGTATTATTACCGTATAACACTTTTGAGAGGGTTTGAAAACAGGAAGTAAATACAAAATGTTGAACCCGGCTTACATTGATTCTGCATATACCCTATATGCCAACATTTCTTCGGGAAACAGGATAAAATTTTTCGGCATTGCTTTTTCCGGGAGGGATTCCTCGTCGGGGCGGTCTCTGCGTCCCTGGCACCCTTCGCGTTTTCTAAATAGACTCACTTTGAGTAAACATCTCACTGAAACCGAAGTGGCATATCATTCATGAAACCGGTTCGTTTTCTCCACACGGCGGATTTACATCTGGGGAGCCCACTGAAAAGTATCGGAGCCGTATCCGATGCGATTCGTGATCACCTGCAGAACGCCACGTTTCGCGCCTTAGAGCGCATCATAGATGCCGCACTGGATTATGAGGTCGACTTCGTGCTGTTTGCCGGCGACGTCTTCGATGCTGATTCGCGCAGTATCCGGGGCAATCAGGTACTGGTTGAACAGCTCGACAGGCTCGAAGACCAGGATATTCCCGCGTTTCTCATCGGCGGCAATCATGATCCTGTGACGGCTTTGCATCAGGAGTCACTGACGTTACCAACCAATGTTACCGTGTTTCCCAGTGAAGAGGTGGGGCAGGAAATCGTTCAGAAGGAGGGTGAACCGGTCGCCAGGGTGTTGGGGCAATCGTACCGGGGGAAATCGGACAGCCGGAAAATGTATGCGGGATTCACCGTACCCGATGCCGCTCTCTGGAATATCGGAATACTGCACAGTGCCCTGGATGCCCAAAATAAGAATTATGTGCCCTGCACCACGGGCGATCTACAGTCGAAGTCAGACATGCATTATTGGGCCCTCGGCCATATTCACAACCAGCAAGTGCTGTCCGATGAATTCCCGGCAGTTGTCTATCCCGGAATCCCCCAGGGAAGAGATATCGGCGAACCCGGGATGGGAGGTTGTCTGCTCGTTGAACTGGAACCGGAGTCACCAATCACTGTCACCCGTATTCCCACAGGTTCCGTTGTCTGGCTGAATGAAGTTTTTTCGATTGAACAGGATTGTCCCCGGCCTCCGAAAACACTTGACGAATTAGTGAGGGTTATGGAATCAGCCGCCGGGGACAGAGTGGAGGAATTTTTCGACACCGGAATGGCCTCCTTTCCCAGTGATGGTAACCGTCTTTCGGAACTTGTTGATGGCGTGATTATCCGGTGGCGAATTACCGGACACGGAGAAATTCATGCCCGGCTCACCGATGACAGAACAGAAGCCGCCGAATACTTCACCGATGAACTTCGAAAACGACTGGAAGGCCGATATCCATTTATCTGGACGGAATCGGTGCACATCCGGACGAGCCCGGAAATACCGACGCTGGAGCAGCTTGCGGAAGACAGTGATACGTTCCGGGATATCGCAGAGATGATTGCGGCACTTCATAATGATCAGGATGCCCGGGCGGAGATATTTGACGTCATCGGGGAAATCTGGGAAACGGACGGAGACCCGGAGTCGCTTGCCCCGGAGAAATTCCTGATGACGGACGATTTGCTGATGGAATTTGTAGAGGAAGCCAAGCACCGGATTGTTGAAGCCATCCTCGAGCAGCGGGAACAGTTATGAACATCCGCCGACTGGCTGTTGGAGAATTCGGGATTCTTCGGGATCAAATAATGGAGGACATAGCCGGGGGGATAGTACTGCTGGCCGGACCGAACAGAGCCGGCAAAACCACCTTCATGCAGGTCCTCCGGTATCTCGGTTACCCGTTTCCTCGCACCGACGTAATTCCGCGGCCGGTACACGAATACCGGATTGAGGCGGATATCGTTCTCAAAGACGGAGAACAATACCGGATTCATAAGACCGGATATGCCCAGCCCGAACTCATTCCGGTGAACGGAGCCCCTCCGCGTTCTATGCAAGACATTTTTCCCATGGATCAATTCACCTATCAGCAGCTGTTTACCATCAGTCTTGATGAACTGCGAAGACTGCCTTCCGGCGTACGCAATAAGGAATCGAAACGGTTGCAGTCAATCTTACTGGGGGCCGGTCTGGCGGAAATCGCGGTGATTCCGGAGATACGAAGCCGCTTTGAGAAGGAGGCAACCAGGATCGGCGGGAAGCATGGAACGCCGTCCGTAACGCAGTTTAAATCTGATTACGAAAATATAGAAAAAGCCCTGCAGCTGCGACGGGAAGCGCTGCATCAGATAGATGAATATGAAATGGCGCAGCAAGAGCTGCGGGAGACGGAGCAACGCATCAGCGACCTGGGCGCCGAATACCGGCAGGAACAACTTCGCCGGGATCGCCTGGATTTTTTGTACCAGTATTATGACAGTTACCACCAGCTGAAGGAAGCGGCCGCTCTTCTTGATACTCCGGAGAATCAATCTCTGCTGGAGAATTTTCCGGAACAAAAACTGACCGCTGCACACCGGTTACGTGAAGATTATCCGGCGGTGCTGGAGGAGCATGACAGACTGATAGAAAAATTCAAAGTGCTGGTCAATGGCGCGTCGTGGCAGGAGATTTTCCGGCAGCTGCCGGAGGTGAAATCGGAACTCCGTCATTGGGAACGCAATATGTCCGGGCTCCGGCAGCGCATCGATACTCTACGTGAGGAACAACAGGCCCACCAGCGGAAAGAGCAGTACCTATACAATCGAATGCGTACCATCAATGCAAACTGGACAAAGAACTTTGAGGTGCTGGAATCGGTCAGTACGGACCAGATCGAAATTGGCCGGCTCCGGCAGACGGTTACAGCCTATAAAGACAGGGTGCAGCGAATTGAAACATTGCAGGTTCAACAGCAGCGACTCAGTCTGGAGCAGAAGCGGATATCGGAAGAATATCGTGAGCCCGGACAGCAGACCCGGGGAAAACGATATTGGTATATCAGTGCGATTACCACTCTTCTCCTGACGTTCGGAATAGTCATCGGGATATATTATGAGCCCTGGATTGGGATCATTGTCGGGAGCGGCGGTGCTCTGCTGACTATCCTGTTCAGCGTCATTGCCTTCATTCTTGGGGTGGAGGATCGAAGAGTGCGGCGCCAGCTGGAGGCGGATGCCGGCAGGCTCTCCCTGGAGTTAACGAATCTGAAGGATCAGATCCGGGAGTATAGGAGAGAGCTCGAAGCAATTGAGGATACTCTGAATGGATACCGCAGAATGCTGCAGCTGGAGGAGGATCTGGATCCTGAAATTCTGGTGGAATATTATCGTGATACCGCTTCCGTAAAACAGGAAGTGCGGGAATGGCAGGCCGAGAACCGTCGACTCGATCAGCGCAGGCATGAAATCATTGCAGAGCTGGAAGGTATCACATCCCTTCTGGATATCCTGCAGGCAGCTCCTGCTTCCCGAAATGGTCTATTGCTGGAGAGTGAGAGAATTCTCCACGAACTGGAAACGGCGATTGAATGGCTGGATACGGCGGAATTGCTCCGGGAAAAGCAGAACCAAAAGGAACGGCTGGAAGAGCAGGTCCGGGATTTGCTGCTTGATACGAAAGGGCAGCTGGATCTCAGTCAGACGCTCACCCGGCCTGACGATATCCTTCACGGATTGCAGGAATTTATCTCAAAGGGAGAATGGTTTCGGGAATTGACAGAGAAGCAGAAAGAAAGAGCAGCGAGGGAACACACCATTCGAACCGCCTTTTCCGAGCGGGTGAAAACGGCCTTCCAGCCGGTGAGCGAGCGGGAAAAGGAGTCTATGGAGGAAATTCTGGATCTCCTGGAACAAGCCTATGGCGCATATCTGTCCGGAGAGGAAGTGAAGACGCATCTGGATGAATCCGCCGATCGGATCGCAGAGGTGCAATCCGAACTCAAGCGTACACGGGAGCAACAGGTTCGGTTGAACCAATCTCTGGAGGCATTAGCGACCTCCGAAAAACTCCACCGGGCACAGGAAGAGATCGATCAGGCCCGCAGCCGGCTGGAACCGCTGGCTCGGGAATACGCGATTAACAGGATTGCGGCGCATATTCTGGACCAGGTGCGTGACCGGTTTCTTAATCGAACCCGCGATGAGCTGCTCGGCAAGGCCAGTGACATTTTTCAACGACTGACCTCACACCAATACAGCCGGATCTATCCTCCTGACGAACTTGACAGACCCGATTTTCTGGTGCAAAAAAACGGAGATTCCCAGATCGCCGGTACCGACTTTTTGAGCAGGGGGACCCAGGAACAGCTCTTTCTGGCTGTCCGGTTGAGCCGTATCTTTGAGATGCCCTCCCTCCCGGTGATACTGGATGATTCCCTGGTCAACTTCGATGTGCAACACCGCCGGCAGGCTGCCGCCATTGTAAATGAACTTGCTGACCACAACCAGATTTTTGTCTTGACCTGTCATCCGGAAATCATACAATATCTTGCGGAACAGGAAACCGGGATCCAATACTGGACCGTTGATGACGGAAGAATCAATGCGGCGGAAGGGTACGATCAGGTGGTGCAGCACCTGACACGATCCTGACGGGCAGTAAGATGAGAATGACGGCGCCGTAAACGCCGGGGCTACTGAGATTCGGGAGGCCCGGAGCGTGAAATAGTCCCAGTAGCCCCTGCCTTTAGCCAGGGGTTATCATGATTCCCAACACCAGGGGCGTTTTCTAAACAGGCTCAAAAAAAACAAATAAGGTATCATCATGGGTAAACGGTATCTCATGACAATGGTTCTCGTTTTTTTGTTGACAGGATTTGCACGGTTAACAGCACAAGAACCCCAGTTCCAAACCGGATATGAGCGAAAATCTATTTCCTATATCTCCGCGGTCTACATTCCCCGGTCCGAAGCGTATGAGCTGCACGGAGATGAAGTGGAATATCTGGTGAACACCGTTGAAGAATACATTGCCATGCCCCGGTTTGATTTTAACGAATTGCCCCAAGAGATCACCGGGGATCTTGTGAAAAGGGCCCGCCGTATGCAGGGGTTATCATTAGGTGAGCTGGAGCAGGCTCTGAACGAAACGGTGGTCCCTGTTATCGTGGACATCTTAAATACCCAGATGGAGATCCGGGCGCGGGATCTGGTAACCGAGGAGCAGAAGCAGCAGTTTATTGCGACTAAGGCACAAGGTTATGGTATCACTGCGGATCAACTGGAAACCGTGATGAACTCCGCTTATATCTATATTCCCTATGTCGACAGAGTACGGTTCGAAAAGGATGACGGGACGATCACATTCCATATCAATGGTGGCCTGTTCTGGTATCACGTGGAAACCCTGGAAACGAAGCCGCAGGTTGAGTCAATCCTGAAACAGGAATCATATTCTATGGGCCAGGGAAAGGGGGACAACAGGTATACTTATAAAGGTCGCATGCTCAACGGGGAAAAGTTCGCCTTGTACAGCGCAATCGATAATTTCGCGCGGAACCTTCAGGTGGCGACCCGGTCGATTCCCGATTTTACACTCTCCGGGTTCGTGCAGTATGTGCAGGGGCCGCGGTTGGAATTTAACCTGGGGAGAAAAGAAGGGGTGATGGTCGACGACGGGTTCTACATCGGCGAACAGCAGGAAAATAGTGAGGGGACCCTTGAGATGGAACGCGTCGGTTTTGTTCGTACGGTGACGGTCGGGAATAATACCAACGATGATTATGCCTTTTCGAAGGCGGCAGCAGTTATCGGAGGACGCTTCGCCAGGGGGATGGCAATCATCGAACATCCCAGATTGCCCATTGATGTGGTCCTGCGGCCCAGAGTATACCAGATGCATATCACCCCGGGAGAGGTGGGTATCCAATGGCCGTGGTCCGGGGGTGATATTCTGAGGGCTACATTTTCCGAAGCCTATGACAAATACACCTTCGGGCTGGATCTGGAAGCAAACTACCACATCGGACGCTGGATGGACATTCCGATGCTCCTGATGGGAATAGGCGGAACCTTCAGTCCCGTGCCGATGATTATCGAGATGGAAATCTTGGATGGTGTCACCCATAAAACCATCCCTTTTGCATACCAGCTGCACTTCGGGCTTGCCAAAAAATATTTCTATAAACGGCTTGGATTTGTGCTCTCCGGGAAACTTGGCGCGTCTGTGCTTTCGGCTTCAGAGAAGGTTTTTGATCATACCATCTCTCTCTCAAACCGGACGGCCGGTGGCATTTTCCAGTTGGGTCTCGAATATGTTGCTTCTCCTGATTTCTATCTCGGCGGGTATGCCGGCTATCAGTTCTTCCCGCGATCACCCGTGTGGACCTTTGATGTGGACGACGACTCGATTCCACTGTGGAATGGCGGGAGTGAGATCCGCCCCGAATTCGATGCCAATGGCATCACCATCGGATTATACCTGCATTATCAACCACCGGCGCTGCCATTCGATCCCTTTAACTTCCTGCGGGGGATAACCGGGTTATAAGTAGACGAATGCAGTAATGAACCCGGTGGGTATCCACGCACGTTCAGAGGCCAATGTCAGGCACTGTCATAAGAGTCACTTTTTTAATTTCCAATTTCAAAGTATCTGCCTTATAATATTCAGAGTCATTTCAGAACATAAAAGGATACATTCATGAACCGAACCAATATATTCGTCTTAATTTTAGTGAGCATTCTTCTCACCTTCGGCTGCAGTGGTCCCCGCCCGCAGATGGAGGTTGAGACCCCAACGGAAACTGATCCCCTGACCCTGGATCAGGAATTCCCGGTGGATCCGAAAATCAGTGTCGGGACCCTGGAGAATGGAGTGAAGTATTATATCCGGACCAACCAGAGACCGGAGGAGCGGGCCGAATTGCGATTGGTGGTGAATGCCGGCTCTGTGCTGGAAACTGACCAGCAGCAGGGATTGGCGCATTTCGCAGAACATATGGCCTTTAACGGAACGAAACACTTTGAAAAGCAGGAACTGGTCGACTATCTGGAATCCATCGGAATGCGGTTCGGCCCGGACATTAATGCCTACACCGGTTTTGATGAGACTGTCTACATGCTCCAGCTGCCCACGGATAGCACCGAACTGGTCGAAACCGGATTCCGGATCCTGGAAGACTGGGCCCGTTATGTCAGCTTTGATTCGGCAGAGATCGAGAAAGAGCGGGGAGTGATTATCGAAGAATGGCGACTGGGCCGGGGAGCCCAGGCCCGGATGCGTGACGAACAGTTACCGGTACTCTTTCACGGCTCCAGGTATGCTGACCGGTTGCCCATCGGGAAGAAAGACGTCATCGACACCTTTCACCATGAAACGCTTGTCGATTTTTATAACGAGTGGTACCGCCCGGAATTAATGGGAGTAGTGGCTGTCGGTGACTTTGATCCGCAGTGGATAGAATCGCTCGTTCGCGATCATTTTTCCGGCATTCCCCGGAAACCGGATGCCGCTGAACGCACAGTCTATCCGGTGCCGGATCATGAAGAAACCCTGTTTGCGATTGCCTCGGATCCGGAAGCCACCCGTTCGTCGGTCAGTGTTTACTATAAACACGATGTGTCCGCGGATGAAACCATTCGGGATTACCGGCAGATGCTGGCGGAGAATATGTACAACCGCATGTTGAACAAACGGCTCGACGAATTAAGCCAGGAAGCGAATCCGCCGTTTTTATATGGCTATTCCTCCAAAGGACGGCTTATCCGGTCCAAAGAGACGTATGTACTCGGAGCGGTAGTCCGGGATAACGGGATAGAGCGCGGCTTATCCGCGCTGCTGACGGAAGCGGAGCGGGTCAATCAGCATGGATTCACTCCCGCGGAACTGGAACGCGAAAAGAAAGCCATGCTGAGAAATATCGAACAGGCATACAACGAACGGGATAAAACCGAATCCGGCCGGTACGCCTCTGAGTACATCCGGAATTTCCTGTATGAGGAACCGATTCCCGGTATCGAATTCGAGTATGAAATTTATAATCGCTACATTCCGACGATTACGCTCGAGGAGGTCAATACCCTTGCAGATCAATGGATTACTGAAACGAACCGGGTGATTCTGGCCAGCCTCCCGGAGAAAGGAGGCGTCCGCAAACCCACGGAAGACGATCTGCTGGCGGTGTTGAATGCTGTGGAAGAGCAGGAGATTACCGCGTATCAGGACACTCTGGCCGGACAGCAGCTGCTGGACGAACCGCCTGCGCCTTCTCCGGTGGTCTCGGAAAATTCCATCGACACACTTGGCGTCACCGAATGGAGGCTCGCCAACGGCATCCGGGTGGTGTTGAAACCCACCGATTTCAAGAACGATGAAATCCGGTTTACGGCGTTCAGTCCCGGGGGATTATCCCAGGTGCCCGACTCGACTTATGTAGCCGGGCAAACTGCGGTTGGGGTTGTGACCAATGCCGGGGTCGGCAAATACACCAAGGTAGAGCTCGAAAAATTGCTTGCCGATAAAGTCGTCAACGTGCAGCCGTATATCAGCGAGTTACACGAGGGTTTATCCGGGAGAGCTTCTCCGGACGATATCGAAACGCTGTTTCAGCTGATTTATCTCTATTGCTCTTCTCCACGGATTGACTCGTCCGCCTATCTCTCCTATCGGTCACAGATGGAAGGATACCTCGAAAACCGGAACGCCCGGCCGGAGACTGCCCTGAGTGATACCCTGCAGCAAATCCTGTATCAAAACCACTACCGCGCGCGCCCCTGGTCCATGAAGATGCTGAAAGAAATGGACATGCGGAAATCATTGGAAATTTATACGGATCGATTTGCTGATGCCGGTGACTTCACCTTTATTTTTGTGGGGAATTTCGCACCGGAGAACATCCGGCCGCTGGTGGAATCCTATCTCGGCGCCCTGCCGGACCTCCCCGGGGAAGAGCAATGGAAAGATACCGGGATGCGATATGCCGACGAACACATCCAGACTCGGGTAAAAAAAGGACTGGAACCGAAAAGCCGGGTCCAGATGGTGTTTACCGGTCCTTTCGACTGGTCCCGGGAAAATCGATATCTGATCAACGCCATGGTTGATGTGCTGCGCATTAAACTCCGGGAGGTGTTGCGTGAGGATCTGGGGGGCACGTATGGCGTCGGGATCGGTGCGAGCGTTTCAGAGCGCCCTGTCCAGGACTACCGGATCAATATCAGCTTCGGCTGCAATCCGGACCGGGTGGAAGAACTCACCCAGGTTGTGAAGCAACAGATTGACAGCCTGAAAACCGCAGGAACCACCGAGGAGTATCTGTCCAAAGTGAAAGAAATCCACCGGCGCTCCCGGCAAACCAGTCTGCAGGAGAACGGATTCTGGCTGAATCATCTCGAATTCTATTACGACCACGGGGAAGATCCCCGGACCATTTACAAATACGATGATCTGGTGCGAAACCTCACCACAGAGGACATCCGAAAAGCGGCACAACGTTATTTCAATGAAGACCATTCAGTAATCGCCGTACTCTATCCGGAAGACTACGAGATCTGAGGGATTGCAAGTGGTGCTTGAATGTCTGGCAGCCTGATATCATGAGGAAAGGGGTACTTTAGTACTGTTATCCGGAATACTGAGCAGGTGTTCTCGTTTAGTGGGCCAGGGATCTCGTTCAGGGAGCCAGGGATCTCGCACGGTGAGCCAGGGTTCTCGTTTGGGTAGCCAGAGATCTCGTATAGTGGGCTATCGATCTCATTTCGTGGGCCGAGGGTCTCAGATAGTGGGCTGCCGATCTCGTTTAGTGGGCTACCGGTCTCGGAAAGTCAGCCGATGATATTTATGATCGTAGCCAGGAATCTCGTAAAGTGAGCCAGCGATTTCGATCCGGGAGCAGGGGATTGCGGAATCTGCGGAGGCGATCTCGGAAATTCAGCGGTCGGCTTCAGCTGCTCAGCAGGTATCCCGGATTGCCCGGAAGCCCCTGGAAACCGCAGGAATGGTGTTAGTATGGTCGTTCCCGCGCGTTCCGGCCGCTCAACAGCAGTGGTAACCAAATGAGTTGCTGGAGATAATTGTACTTCCGGTGAGAACGACTTCAGAGTACACGAAGTCCGTTAAACAGAGAAACTATTCCGACCGGTAGGTGAGCATCCGGATAATATCCAGCATCTGTTCATGAATCCGCCCATTGGTGGCCAGGAACACCTCGTCCTGCAGAGAAGACTGTTCATCGGCGAAGTTGGTGGTTAGGCCTCCGGCTTCCCGTACGATAAGCAACCCGGCGGCCACGTCCCAGGGTTTGAGATCGTACTCCCAGAACGCATCGAACCGTCCGGCGGCAACCGTACAGAGATCCAGGGCGGCGGAACCGTCACGCCGCACGCCGTGGGTATGCGCATAGAACAGTTTGAACAGGTCGAACGTGCGGTGCCAGTGTTCATTCACTTCGTAGGGAAGGCCGGTGGAGACCAGGGCATGAGAGAGATCCGTGGTCTCCGAGACTTGAATCGGCTTCTGATTTAAATAGGCTCCTTCTCCCTGCATCGCCGAGAAGAGCTCTTCCTTCCAGGGATCGTACACCACGCCGATGGCCAGATCCCCGTCGATTTCCACGGCGATGGAAATGGCGAATGCCGGATACCCGTGTACATAGTTCGAGGTGCCGTCCAACGGATCGATGATCCAGACCACCTCCGCATCAGTGGGGCGCCCCCCGGATTCTTCCGCCAGAATACTGTGATCGGGAAATGCCTCGTGAATTTGTTCCATGATAATATTCTCGGAGGTTGTGTCCACATCGGTCACCAGATCCGCCCGGCCTTTGTAATCCACCTGTCCCATTTCCTCCATAGATTCCAGCACGTACTTCCCGGCGGTTTGCGCCGCCCGCAGGGCTACGTCAAATAGCTCTTTCACTTATCGTAACTCCGGATGTTTTACGCTGGTGTAGGTTTTGGTCCATGTCTGCACTTTGTTCGCCAGTCCCAGCGTGGCGAACAGGTTCGGCAGCGCCATCAATCCCATGGCGATGTCAGCAAACGTCCAGACCGTATTTAAGGTGAGCACCGAGCCCAGAAGAATGAAGACGACAAAAATCACCCGATACGGCATAATCCCCTGGGGGCCCACCAGATATTCTATGGATCGATCGCCATAATAAGACCAGGCCAGCGCCGTCGAGAACGCAAACAGGATGACCCCGATGGACACAATGTAATTGCCCCATCGGCCCGGTAACCCGCGGCTGAATCCCTGGGCAGTGAGCTCGGCACCGGTTAAGGCCACCTTACCTGTCAGGATTAGATTGGCTGCCGGGGGCTGAGTTGAGGCAATCCTGCCGTTTGTATCAATGTAAAGTATCCCGGTAATTGGTACGTATTCGGTTATACTCTCTCTGTTCTGGAATCGAACATCATCTACTGTCCCGGTTTCATGGTAAATAGTAAATTCCCGGACTGGATATCCGTCCCGGACCTGGATTTTTCCGGAATACGGAGCGCGGGTCTCGAGATTTTCAGGCGTCACTTCGCCCTGGTAAAAGGTGAGTTCCCGGAGATATTGACCTTCCAGCACGTCGTCGAACTTCTCGTGCCAGACCCCGGTGGTGACCAGCACCAGGCCGGTTAATGTACAGATGACAATAGTATCGATAAACGGGCCGACCATGGCCACCACGCCTTCCCGAACGGATTCTTTGGTTTTAGCAGCGGCGTGTGCGATTGGCGCGGACCCAAGTCCGGCTTCGTTGGAAAACAGTCCCCGCTTGACTCCCCAGGTGAGCGTGACAATCCAGGCGGAGCCGAAGAAGCCCCCGATTTCAGCGGTCCGGGTGAACGCGTTTTCGAAAATCAGTCCGAATGCGGGAATGATGTTCGTATAATTCACCCCCAGAATAATCAGAGCGCCGATCACATAAATGGCAGCCATAAACGGCACCAGCCGGCTCGCTACCAGTCCGATTCGCCGGATGCCGCCAATGATGACGACAGCAACCAGTATGGCCATCACAATGCCTGTAAAATACGGAGCAATACCAAAATCCCGCTGGAGGGATACGGCCACCGTATTTGACTGCACCAGATTCGGTGTTCCCAATGATGTGATTAGTGCCAGCGTCGCAAACAGGACTGCCAGCGGCTTCCACTTGCTGCCCAACCCGCGCTCTATGGAATACATGGGCCCGCCGGAAGCCGTGCCATCGGGATGGATGGTCCGGAACTTATGCCCCAGCGTACAGGTGGTGAATTTGGTGGCCATCCCGAACACAGCCGTAATCCACATCCAGAACAGAGCGCCAGGACCTCCCCAGTGAACCGCCGTGGCCACTCCGGCGATATTTCCGATGCCAATGGTCGCCGAAAGAGCTGCGGATAGCGCTTGAAAGTGATTGATGTCTCCTTCATCTTCCGGATCGTCGTAATGGCCGGTGATCACGCGCCAGGAATGGCGAAACAAACGGAACTGGGGAAATCCTAATTTCAGGGTGAGATAAATACCCGTGCCTACCAGGATGACCACCAGCGGCCAGTCCCAGATAATATCCGAAATCGATGTCAGAACAGACTGAAGCGCTTCCATGTATAAGTTGCTCCTCTCACGAGACACTCTATTTTGGTGTATACCGGGTTAAAAGTTCTTGAAATGTAAAGGCGAATTTTCAGAGTTTCAACTATTCGGTTGTTTTCCGGACCCAGGTCCGGGAGCGCGAACCCCGGAGTGGAGAGGTTGAAAGAACGCAAGAAATAAACACTGTCTTCCTCTATCAGAGAAAATACTCCACGATCAATTTTGTATTGAGATTAACATTTTTATTACTGTTATTAATACAATAAGAATAGCAGTGAAGTCATATTAAAATATGTACGCTAAAAGGAGATTCCTTTAGGAAACGATCATCACAAATCAGTAAATAAAACCACTCAAGGAGGAATAGATATGGCTGTACGGACAGGTTCCGCAAAATGGGAAGGCACTTTACAGCAGGGCAAAGGGACAGTGAGCACGGAAACGAAAGTATTAAATAAAGCAAAGTATTCTTTTTCATCCCGGTTTGAGGAAGGCAAGGGCACCAACCCGGAAGAGCTGATCGGAGCAGCCCATGCCGGCTGTTATTCCATGGCATTTTCGTTGGGTCTGGAAGAGGCTGGATTCGAACCGAAGTCAGTGGAGACCGAAGATACGGTGCATCTCGAACAGGTGGGCGACGGGTTTGCTATTACGAAAATCGAAATTAATACGGTGGTTGAGACACCCAATCTCGATGAAGAGACTTTTCAGAGAATTGCGGAAGACACCAAGAACGGTTGTCCGGTTTCCAAGGCCCTGAAGGGGGTTGAATTTGTTGTCAACGCACGGCTGAAGAGTTGACAGGTGAATCTACACGGACACAGGGTTTGACAAACTGGAAAAAAGGAATGGTACGCTGTGCTATTCCTACTTTGCATTAGGCGAATATGAAGGGTACCAGGGAGAACTATGTCGGAACCCGATACCGTTGCAGAACAGATAACATCGATTGCTCCGGGAATATTGCATTGGGCGCTCCACGATAACCGGATTAATCATCGCAGTGACAGCTATGCCGTGGAGGGGGCAGACGGGTTGGTGCTGATTGATCCGCTTCCGGTACAGGACGAGCTGACTTCCCGTTTCGAAGACGCGGTTGCCATCTGTCTGACCGGACGATTTCATCAGCGCTCTGCCTGGCGGTATCAGCAACAGTTCAATATACCTGTGTCCGCCCCACGTAAAGGTAACGGATACGAAGGCCAACCTGATCATCTCTATGATGCCGGTGACACCTTACCCGGTGAATTACAGGTTCTCCACGCACCGGGACCCACCGATGCGCATTATGTCTTTCTCTGGGAAAGTGACGCGGTGACCGCGCTCTTTTGCGCCGATTTACTCGAAAGGTCGACCGAAGAGGACGTTTTCAAATTCGTTCCTGCCCGGTATCAAGATGAGCCGGAGAAGACCAGAGAGAGCGTACGTCAATTGTTGAATTATCGGGTTGATATACTCTGTCCGAATCATGGCGCTTATGTGGAAGGCAATGTGCATGCCGCACTTGAGGAGGCGCTGGAGAAAGACAGCGAGTTCTGATCTTTTCCCGGAATCGGCAGGGCCTCATCTTATCTCGTTCTACCTTGAGTTCATCTGATTTACCAGAATGGACTCATTCCCGGTTGCGAGAGCAGGCCCGACCCGGCAACCGGGGATGCTCAAATTTGGATAGTCTGTGAAGAAAATGATTCTGTAATAACTCTTCGGGGAAATCAGGATTTGAACTTGGGTACACGGAGAAGCACCAGGAACATAGTTATCCTTTTTCTCGCATTTGTTGCCGGTGTGATGTTCACTAATTGTGAACCGCTGGTGACCAAATTTCCCGGCGAACAGCCTGCAGGTCGGTACGAGTCCTCCGTGAAAACCGAAGCGCCGGAGAATGTGAATTCGATTCTGGTCATGACCTGGAATATCCGGTTTGGTGCCGCTCAAATCCCGTGGTTCGGAGATTCCTGTGGAGAGCGTGTCATTTTGATCAGAGAAGAAGTGCTGAAAAATCTGCAGGCCATCGCTGACAGGATAAACCAGCTCCAGCCGGATATCATCCTGATGCAGGAGGTGGATGTGGAGTCCAAGCGCTCAGCCTATATTGACCAGGTCCAGTGGCTCCTGGAGAACACCCATCTGAATTACGGTGCCTATGCCTCCATGTGGGAAGCGCAGTACGTTCCCAGTGATGGATTGGGACGCATCAATACCGGGAATGCCATCCTTTCCAGATGGGAGATTTCTGAGACGACCAGAATTCCCCTGACTCTGCGGGATGATCAGGATGCCCTTACCAGATATTTCTATCTGCGCAGAAATATTCTCAAAGTGAAAACAGCCGTTCCGAACACAGAAGGAGTTTATGTGTTAGACGTGCACACCGCAGCCTTTTCAACCGATGATACCAAGAAGAAACATCTGGAAACGTTTAAGCGGGAGATCGACAAAGTGGCAGACTCAGGAATGCCTTTTGTCGCGGGAGGAGATTTAAATACCCTGCCGCCGGGGTCGGATTCCACCAATTACTGCGACGAGACCCGCTGTCCCGATGATCCGCCTGATTTTTGTCCCGACGGTGCGGACTACAGCAATGAAGTCGATTGGTTAGTTTCCTTGTATACGGCCTATGCGTTCGCAGTACCACTCAATGATTACGCACATGATAATCCGTCCTTCTTCACGCAGGCACACGGAACTGCTCCCAATAAAAAACTTGATTATCTGCTCACCCGGTCCGGAAGCTGGGTGCCCGGTACACATGTGACACACCAGGATGCTATTCCACTTTCGGATCATGTCCCGGTAACTGCCAGATTGATTTTATCACCATGAAGACGTATTCCCGACATCGGTTAAGTCTGTTTAGAAAACGCTTCGCCCCGAAGGGATGCTCCGAAGTCCCAGAAGGGATCCCGTTGGGGGAGTCTCTTCGAGGCCTTCGGCAAAGAGATCCCGTGACGACGGGACAAAGAAACTAGAACATATCACTGCCCAACCCTCGCAATAAATGTTGAATATGTGTTCTCTACAGAATAAATATAAGTCAGGTTCAGCATCTTGTATCAGAACCATATTTTCTAAACACTCTCACCGGTTATCGAATTTCCGGACAGTTGTATTCTGCTTGTGTGTTAGTTTGCTTGGACTGCCGTTATCTGCCGCTGAGACGGACACCGATCGCAGAGTAATCTGGGATCAGCCGCTTGCCGTCACATTGCCGGAGGGGACGGTGCAGGTCGGGATTTTTCAGCCGCTGAGATATGGACTTTCCGATAAGGTCGAACTCAGCAGTCATCCCATCTGGGATTTTGTGATACCGAATATCTCGGTAAAGCTGTCACATGGCAGAGATGAGGGAAGAATGCTGGCTACCCGGCACACGCTGGTTTACCCGACACCGCTGCTCAGGATCATTCAGAAAAAAGGCATCGGTGGGATCATTGCGGAGGATCCGACCATACCGGAGATGCCGCATATGCTGTCACTGCGCAGTGAAATAATTATGTCTGTAATCTTGTCCCCGCGGCATTATTTTACCGGGAAGGCAGGCGTGGCGGTCGCTGCACACAGCGGAGATCCGGATTCACGAACCACCATTGATCTTCCCATAGTCTATCCGCGACTGGCTCCGTATTACAACCGGTTCGGTATCAACGGGGGAGTGGATCTCCAGGGTCCGATAACCGGACAAGTGAACTATTTCCTGGATGCCGACATCTTCTGGTTCCCCGGGATGGCGGAAAATATTTTCTTTGAGCAAAAGGGGCTGCTCCGGTGGAAAATCAGTTCCGGGTGGCTGTTGGAAATCGGCTGCAAACTGACCTACGGACAGTATCCGTATGGTGAGCAGTGGCATCTCCTTCCGCTGTTCGATATGCAATGGCTGTGGCGCTGATCCGACACTCTGTGAGTCTCAATATCTGCAAGGGTGGTGAGGGGGTACTATTTGGGAAACTTGTATAAGACCGGATTTAAGAGCTTAAACCTGGCCATGGGACTGCGTAATTTTTCGAGGGAGCTCACCTATTCACGGGAAAGCTTCGAATTACCGTTAACCTTTCGGATCGGCCTTTCGATGGATATGTTAGATATTACACCAGTGGATCCACAAATGCATTCGTTCCTGTTATCGATTGATACGGAGCGGCCCCGGGATTACTATGAGAATATCCGGATTGGTGGTGAATATATTTTTATGGACATCTTCTCCGTCCGGGCAGGATACGCGTTCCCACATGATGTCAAAGGCTTGAACGCAGGATTTGGGTTGATTCGAACCTGGGATCGGTCGGGTTTTGATTTGATTACGCTTACTCAGAGTATGTGATACGTTTGGAAATGTAAATCGGTTGGCGTTAGGTTTTCGTTTCTAATTGTGGGTTTTGGCGAAGGCTTAGTAAATTATCTCGAAACAAGGAGGTCAGAATGGCCGGAAACACTGTATCCCGCCGGGATTTTTGCAAACAATTGGGAATAGGTCTGCTCGCAGTGAGCAGCGTCTCGAAATTCGGATTCGCCCAGCGAAACAGCGGTCCGCCCAATATCATTATTATCCTCGCTGACGACCTGGGATACGGGGATCTGTCCAGTTATGGAGCTGCGGATTTACAGACACCGAATATCGATGCGCTGATGAAGGCGGGCATGCGTTTCAATCAGTTCTACGCAAACTGTCCGGTCTGTTCTCCTACCCGGGCGGCGCTGCTTACCGGTCGATATCCTGATGTGGTGGGCGTCCCCGGCGTGATCAGAACCCATGCTCAGAATAGCTGGGGATACATGAACCCGGACAGCATCCTGCTGCCGGCGATGCTGAAACGGGCCGGATATCATACCGGGATGGCGGGCAAATGGCATCTGGGGCTGGAGTCGCCGAATACTCCCACCGAGCGGGGATTCGATTATCTGTACGGCTTTCTGGGGGATATGATGGACGATTACTACACCCACCGGCGTCACGGAATTAATTATATGCGGGAGAATGACCAGGTGATTGATCCTGAGGGGCATGCCACGGATCTATTCACAGACGCCGCAATCCGATATATTCGGGAGCGCTCCGAATCCACGGCACCTTTCTTTCTTTATCTGGCCTATAATGCTCCCCATTCTCCTATTCAGCCGCCGGAGGACTGGCTGCAAAAAGTTCGGCGCCGTGAAGCGGGCATTACGGAAGAGCGCGCGAAAATAGTAGCCCTGATAGAACATATGGATGCCGGTATCGGGGAAGTGGTGCAGGCACTGAAAGAAACCGGTGAGTACGAAAACACCCTGCTTATCTTCACGTCGGATAACGGCGGAGCCACCTATTTTGGTGCCACCAACGGCCCCCTGCGCGGAGAGAAACAGGATATGTACGAAGGCGGTATCCGGGTGCCCATGTGCGCTGTCTGGCCGGATCATATAGAACCGGGTGTTCACACCGACCGTGTTGGTCTCACTATGGACCTATACCCCACAGCCTGCGAAGCGGCCGGTGTTACTGTTGATCATTATATTGAAGGGCGCTCCATACGCCGTTATTTACTTGGAAACGATATGGAACCTGATGACCGGTACCTGGTCTGGATGCGGCGAGAAGGCGGAAACCGGTACATGGGATTAACCAGCTGGGCAATACGCAGGGGTAACTGGAAGCTGTTACAGAACCGTCCCATGGAACCGTTTGAACTGTATAATCTGGCGGAGGACCCCAGGGAAGAAAACAATCTGGCTGAAACCGAACGGGCGATATTTAATGAACTGTCTGAAGCGCTCAGGGCTCATATCCACAGGGCGGGAACTATCCCCTGGCAGGAACCCAGATGGTAATTGGAACGAATGATTGGATGATTGGGTGATGGATTCATTGGCCATTTGATTGTATCCCTGTGGTGCAAAGTCAGTGCAGACGCCTGTAAGGCGCCAATGTCAGGCATTCGGAAGTCTTTGTGATATCCGGAATTGGGAAAAGTCATAAAATTCTGAGAGTATAGCGAAATGTTAAAAGCGCCCGGGCTGCTGTCCGGGCTTAAAATCGGAGTAAAATACGGATGAATATGCAGATATATTCCAGGCGGGATTTTTTAAAGACAGCCGGACTTTTCAGCGGTGCGGTGTTACTGAGTCGCTGCGGGGGGAACAGGCACCCCGCTCCGGAAAAACCGAACATTGTGTTCATCCTCGTGGATGACATGGGCTATGGGGATCTGGGATGTTACGGGAACGATTTCCATGAAACTCCCCATATTGATCAGCTGGCAAGAGACGGGATGAAATTTACCAATGCCTATGCGGCTGCCCCCAACTGTTCCCCAACCCGTGCAAGTGTGCTCACCGGCAACTGGCCGGCCCGAGTGGGCATTACGCAGTACCTTCCGGGGAATAAACACGCCGAACGAATGAAGAAGAAGCCCATGATTCAGCCGGACCTGCCACCAGGCCTCCCTCTTGAAAAAAGCACTATTGCAGAAGCGTTGAAGAGAGAAGGATATGCCACCGCAGGTATCGGAAAATGGCATCTGGGCGGGGGCGAATATCTCCCAAAGAACCACGGATTTGATTATACCTTTGCCGGGGGCGAGATTGGCCATCATGTGACCATGTTCTCTCCTTACCAAACCCCGGTGATTCCGGATGCTGAGCCCGGAACCTACCTCACTGATCTGCTGACTGAAAAAGGGGAGGATTTCATCGAATCCAACCGGGAGAATCCCTTTTTCCTGTACCTGTCTCTGTATGCGGTGCACTCTCCCATTGAAGCAAAGCCGGAGCTAGTGGAGAAATACGAGGGAAAACTGGGGGAAGACGGCGAGGGGCATCCCACGTACGCTGCCATGGTGGAAGGGGTGGATAGCTGTGTGCGGCGTTTGCGGAGAAGACTGACGGATCTGCAAATTGCGGAGAACACGATTCTGGTCTTCTTTTCTGACAACGGGGGTGTTCCCAGCCGGGCCAGTAACGAGCCGTTTCGTTCCGGAAAGGGGTACCTCTACGAAGGTGGAATCAGGGAACCGCTTATCGTACACTGGCCGGGAGTCACAACACCGGGCAGTGTCTGTGATGAGCCTGTAAACAGTGTGGACTTTTTCCCCACCATGTGGGAAATGGCTGCCGGAAATGCCGAATTCCCCTTCGAGGTAGACGGCTGGAGCCTGGTATCATTGCTCCGGGGAGGACAATCTCTGGAGAGAAACACACTGTACTGGCATTATCCTCATTATTCCAATGCGGGCAGCCCGCCCTGCTCCGCCCTTCGGGAAGGTGACTTCAAGCTCATCGAGTTTCATGAGGATGGATATCTGGAACTGTATAATCTGAGTGAAGATGCAGGTGAGGCCAATAATCTGGCCACCGATAATCCGGAACTGGCTAACCGGCTGCATAAGAAAATGCTGGACTGGCGGGAAAGTGTTGATGCAAAAATGCCCTGGCCTAATCCGGATTACGCCGGCGGCACAAGCTAATGCTATGAATAATGAATAAGGAGCAAAGTATGACGGAGCGTCGTTTCACACGAAGAGACTTCCTCAAAAGGTTCAGTGCCGGCTCCCTTGCCCTGCTGTTTCCCCCACTTCTTGCGGGACAGCCGGATGCTAACCGGGAATCGCTGCCGAATATTGTGATTATTTTTACAGACGATCAGGGGTACGGCGATATCGAACCCAACGGAGCGGAGGACTTCCAAACGCCGAATATAAACAGGATGGCTGAAGAAGGGATGAATTTCACCAGTTTCTATGTGGCAGCTCCGGTTTGTACGCCTTCCAGAGCCGCCCTGATGACCGGAAGTTATCCCAAGCGGGTAAGCCTGGCGTACCGTGTTCTGTTTCCATTTTCACAGGCCGGATTAAACCCGGAGGAAATCACCATACCGGAGATACTGAAACAGAAGAACTATACCACCGCCTGTATCGGGAAGTGGCATCTGGGGCACCACGAGCCATTTCTCCCGACCAGGCAGGGCTTCGATTACTATTACGGCATTCCCTATTCCAATGATATGGGAAATGTGCCATACAATCGACAGGATATGGATTATGACCGATCGCCCCCTCTGCCCATTATGCGGAACGAGACCGTGATTGAACAGGCGCCTGCGCAGGCTTCATTAACCGGCAGGTATACGAGGGAGGCTGTGAAGTATATTGAGGAGCACGCGGATCGGCCGTTTTTTCTGTACCTTGCTCACAGCATGCCCCACCTGCCTATCGATGCCTCCGAGAAGTTTAAGGGAAAATCGGATCACGGGTTATACGGTGATGTTATCATGGAAATAGACTGGTCCGTGGGAGAGATCCTGGATACACTGAAAAAACAGGGGATTGATGAGAATACACTGGTTATCTTCACTTCGGACAACGGCCCGGTGATCCGGCCGAGGGAACGGCTGGGGCACCGGGCCGGATCTGCAGGGCCTCTCCGGGGTTCCAAAAATACCACCTGGGAGGGGGGGATGCGGGAACCGTGTATCATGCGCTGGCCCGGGAATATCCCTGCTGGTCGCGCCTGTGACGAACTAACAACCACCATGGATTTGCTGCCGACATTCACCAAATTGGTCGGCGGCTGGCTTCCCACGGATCGCATCATCGATGGTAAGGATATCTGGCCGCTGATGACGGGTCAGCCGGGGGCTACAAGTCCGCATGAAGCCTTTTATTATTACCGGGATGATCGCCTCCAGGCCGTACGAAGCGGCCAATGGAAGCTCCACGTCTATCGCCCGGAATGGGAGCCCAATTTCCGGCACGGAGTCTATGAGCCGCTGTTGTACGACCTGGAAAATGATATCGGTGAGACCACCAATGTGGCGCATAAATATCCCGAGGTGGTGAAGAGACTCCAGGCGCTGGCAGAAAAAGCGCGCAGTGATATGGGGGACGCAGCCACTGACAGAAAAGGCTCTAATGTCCGCCCCATTGGACATCTGGACTCTTGATTTCCGAAGATATCTCAACCCGATGCTTATAGCCGAAACTCAGAAAGGTCTAAACCGTGATAAATAATATCAGTCGCCGGACGTTTCTCGCACTCATGGGAAAGGGACTGGCAGCGCTTTCTGTTCCATTGCTGAGTTGTACCGCACAAGAAGAAACTCAAAAACCGAATATTATTATTATCATGGCTGATGATCTGGGCTACGGCGATATCAGCTGCTATGACGGCTGGATCGACACCCCCAATTTAGATCGATTGGCGTCCGAAGGCATGAAATTCACCGACTATCATGCCGGTGCGCCGGTCTGTTCTCCCACCCGGGTAGGGCTGCTGACCGGACGTTATCAACAGCGGGCCGGGCTTCCCTCGGTTATTTATGCCAGCCGGCAGCGCAATCGCCATCAGGGGTTGAAGTCAGAGGAAGTCACCTTTGCAGAGATCGCCAGACAGGCCGGGTATGCCACCGGGGTGTATGGCAAATGGCATCTGGGATATCAGGAAAAATACAATCCGGTCCACCAGGGGTTCGATGAATTCCGTGGTTACGTAAGCGGAAATGTGGATTATTTCTCCCATATCGACGGGATTGGAGTACATGACTGGTGGGATGAAAATGAAAAAATTCACGAGGAAGGGTATGTCACCTATTTGATTAACGAACACGCTGTGCAGTTCATCGGAGACAATCAGAAGAATCCGTTTTGCCTGTATGTGGCACATGAAGCACCGCATTTTCCCTACCAGGGGCCGGATGACGAACCGTTCAGGCAGGAGGGCAGGCAAATCCGGGAGGAGCGGGAACCGGACCAGGTGAAGCGCGCTTACCGGGAAATGGTGCAGGCCATGGATCAAGGGGTGGGTCAGATTCTGGAGACGCTGGATCGACTCAATCTCTCGGAAGACACCTTTCTGTTTTTCTGTTCCGATAACGGGGCGCTTTCCTATGGCTCAAACGGCGATTTGCGCGGATGGAAGGGCAGCCTGTGGGAGGGCGGCCATCGGGTGCCTGCAATTGCCTGGTGGCCGGGCCGGATTCCCGCCGGGAGCACCACGGATGCCCTCACTATTTGCCTGGATGTGATGCCCACTATCGCCGCACTCACAGGTGCTGAGGTGCCGGCGGGTCACAGTCCGGACGGCGAAAGCTTACTGCCTGTGGTTTTGCGCAATGAACCACCAGAAGATCGCTGGCTCTTCTGGGAATACGAGGGCCAGCAGGCCGTGCGTTACGGGGACTGGAAACTGCTGCGGGATGTGGAAGACAGAGTCGGAGCTCGTAAACGATTAGGTATAGCACTGTATAATCTCGCTGAGGACCCGGGGGAAACAACGAACCTGGCGGCAAAGTATCCGGATCGAGCCCAATCGATGCTGCAGGCCCTGGGTGGCTGGCAGGAGGACGTGTTCACAGGCGCAACCATTCAAATAATGAACGATAGTATGAATGAATAACAGAATCTATATAAAGGTGTTCTTTAAAAACATTTTCAAGAAATGCGAGCAGGGAAAAACAGGAAGTAAGCAAGCAATAATGAACCGGCCTTCAATTCATTCGATATTTTGCATACATATCGAAATATTCATCGGAAGACAGGAGAGTATTATACCTAAGTTGAGCGATACGAGTGCAGCGAAGTATCGCTCAATTTGGGTTATAGTTTTTCCTTTGCGATCTTTTGCGACCTTTGAGCTAAAGGCTCTCCTTTGGAGCATTTTTCTGAACAAATTTAACAAGCGAGGAATAATATGACTGAGAACATGTACCATCGACGCGAGTTCTTGAAAATCTTCGGGTTAGGGTTGGCGGCGCTTGGGATTGCACCGTTTGGGTGTGGTTCCCAGGCAAACCGGGGCAGAGAACAGCCGAATTTTGTGATTGTGTTTTGCGATGACCTGGGCTATGGTGATCTGGGGATCTTCGGTCATCCGACCATTCATACGCCGAATCTGGACAGAATGGCCGCCGAAGGACAGAAGTGGACCAGCTTTTACGTTGCCGCCAGTGTCTGCACTCCCAGCCGGGCGGCGCTTATGACCGGGCGTTACCCCATCCGGAGCGGGATGTGCAGCGACGAACGCCGGGTACTGTTTCCGGATTCCGCAGGCGGACTGCCGGACACCGAGGTGACCCTGGCTGAAGTGTTGCAGGATGCGGGGTACGCCACCGGCTGTCTCGGCAAATGGCACCTGGGGCACTTACCCCAGTACCTGCCCACCGAACACGGCTTCGATTATTATTACGGTATTCCCTATTCCAATGATATGGATTATGTGGGAGGAGAAAACTCCTTCGAGAAACTCCGCTATGAACCGGAAGTTGAATACTGGAATGTGCCGCTCATCCGCAACAAGGAGATAATCGAACGCCCTGCTGATCAAAATACCATTACCAGACGATACACGGAAGAGGCGGTGAACTTTATTCGCCAGCATAAAGATCAGCCTTTTTTCGTATATGTGCCACACAGCATGGTGCATACGCCGCTGTTTGCCTCGGAAAAGTTCGATGACACCAGCCGCCGGGGCTTGTTCGGGGATGTGATGGCCGAAGTGGACTGGAGTGTCGGCGAGATCCTCCGGACGCTGAAGGAGGAAGGGCTGGACCACAATACCCTGGTGGTCTTCACGTCGGATAACGGCCCCTGGCTGTCCATGCTGGAGGCGGGTGGATCCGCCGGGCTGCTGCGGATGGGAAAGGGGACCACCTGGGAAGGCGGCATGCGGGAGCCGACCATTTTTTACTGGCCCGGCAGAATCGAGCCGGGGGTGGTGATGGATATGGGCTCAACCCTGGATCTGTTTCCTACTCTCTGTGCCCTGGCCGGGGCGGAAGTGCCGGATGATCGGGTGATGGACGGCTATGATTTGTCCCCGGTCCTGTTCGAAGGGAGACCAAGTCCCAGGGAATCCCTGATCTATTACCGGGGAGCCCAGGTATTCGCTGCCCGGAAGGGACCGTACAAAGCTCATTTTATCACCCAGGGCGCGTATGGTATGGGCGGAGACCGCACCGAACACGATCCGCCGCTGTTGTTCCATCTGGAACACGATCCCAGCGAAAAATACAACATTGCGCAGGACCGTCCCGATGTCATCGCCGAGATTCGCGAGATGGTGGAAGAGCATAAGCAATCCGTCAAGCCGGTGAAAGATCAGCTGGCGGAACGGCTGGGCGAGTAGCAGAATGAAGCACTCGAAGAGTGGCTGCAGGAGCATCAAAAAATACTTTACGGAATCCGCAGGTGAGAGCTATGCGTCGACGTCACTTCCTCAGATCCTCTTGTGGAAACTCACCGTAGAAGATTCTGTGCCAATGCCCACAAGGAAATAAACTCGACCGCCGACCAGATAAAGTGAAAATT
>CAYPST010000059.1:0-24998 GCA_964413425.1 uncultured bacterium | reverse complement strand
CGTTTGCGGCGGAGGGCATCGAGATGCTGGCCGCCCTCCGGGCCTCGGATCACGTGCAGGAAGGGAAGAAGGTCGACAACCTGGCCGCCACCCAGGAGCGGACCGAGGCCTTCCAGAACCTGTACGACAAGATCAACCGGCTCAACCGGGCCGGCCGGACCATCTTCAAGGGCGACCCGGCCAAGTTGGCCCGCTATCGCAGCCCCTGGTACAAGTACCGGACCCGGCAGCGCGCAGCGAAGGACCAACCGGACGGCAAACCGAAACGCCACGAAGCGGCCAAATAGCCGCCGGCACAGCGGCGGTCCGGCAGAGACAGGTGATACCCGGGCCTGTTCACGGGGCGTACCGACCGAAACGCCCCCGGCAGGCCCGGGGCTCATCAGCAGCCGCCTCTGAATGATCCGAACTCATGAACTACCAGCCACCATACGGTACTGTGATGCGCCCAGCCCGCGGCGTCCATTCCCACCTCGCCCCCCCGGTGTCGTCCCGCACCCACAGGAGCGCAGCCACACCCAGGGAGTTCTGGTAGAGATCCCTCCGGCGTGCCACCGGCACGCCCTCGGGATGACATTGTATTACTTGTGATCCTTAACCCCGGTTGTTCAGCGTGAGGGATGACATCGTATGAGTTCAGAGATTATTACCGAACAATGCCTCTAACTGACTGTGGGCGGGACGTTGTGGAGAGGGACTCTTTCCTCTTCACGTCTGCCTGAATTTGTGGCTATTCCCCGGGGGCAGGCGCGGGGCTTTTGAAGTTTTGAAGTTTTGCGTATTGGACATTGGAGTATTGAAATATTGAAAACAGCAGGAACACCAGGTTTCACAAAGGCAGCACAACGTTCCACAAAGTGAAAAAATGCCAATATCAAACTCTGTTCGTTGTGTTCCTTTGTGAGTACTTCGTGGGACTTTGTGATCCTTCTTCCTCTCCCGGGCTGGGGGCCGGGATTTTGGAATATTGAGTATTGGAGTATTGGGTATTGGTTTTTGATTCTACCGCAACGTCCCCTCGTAATGCGCCGTCACCTGTCGCTTTTTCACATCTTCAGGGGTGTATGTGGGCAGCAGGACCGGTGCAATCCTGCCAGTCTCAATACCTGCCTTCTTCAACTCTTCCTCGTACTGAGAAATATGCTCCAGGGTTAACGAATTTAGTTTGGCGGACTGGCCGTACTCGGAGGCGTAGATGCCTGCCCGTCGGCCGAACACGTTATAATCCAGCACGGAATTGCCCATCAGGCGGTTGCGTCCGTGTACGCCGCCGGAGGCTTCTCCGGCCACGTATAATCCGGGTAACGTTGTTTCGCACCGGTCGTTGATCTCGATTCCGCCGTTCTGATAATGCAGGGAGGGATAGACCAGCATGGGCTCCTCGGTGATATCGATGTGATACCGGTGAAACTGCCGGTACATGGCGGGAAAGTTCTTCTGAACATAGCCTTCCCCCTGGATCATTTCGATGAGCGGGGAATCCAGCCAGACACCGAACCGTCCGCTGGGCGTCTCCATCCCTTTCTTCCGTTCGACACATTCCCGAATGAACGCAGAACTTTCCACGTCCCGCGGTTCCCTGGGATCAACGAACAATTCGCCGTACTTGTTGATAGGCTGTCCGCCGGCGCCCCGGATTTTCTCCGTAATCAGAAACCCCGCGATCTGCTCGGGAAACGCCGCCCCGGTGGGATGATACTGGACCGAATCCATGAACAACAGCGAGGCGCCGGCCCGGTAGGCCATAATGAGGCCATCCCCGGTGGCGCCGTAATGATTGGTGGTGTCGAAACCCCGGATGTGCAGGCGTCCGTAACCTCCGGTGGCAATGATAGTCGCCTTCGCTTTGACGGTGAAGTATTCTTCCGTTTCAAGATTATACAACACCCCGCCGGCACACCGGCCTTCGCTGTCCAGGATCAGTTCAACAGTGGGCGTGAATTCGCGAACGGTAATATACTGCGGACGGTTGCGCACTTCGTCCATCAAGGTGCGCATGATAATCGCGCCGGTATAATCCCGGCAGGAATGCATCCGTTTGCGGGAAGTGCCGCCGCCGTGCAGCACCTGCATGGACCCGTCTTCATCCTTATCCCAGACCACCCCGAGATCCTCCAGCCACTTCACCACTTCCGGACCGTCTTCGGTTAAAGCGCGTACCAGATCGGGCTTGTTATCGAAGTGGCCGCCGCCCAGGGCATCCAGATAATGTCTGGTGGGAGAGTCCTGCGGGGTCACGGCGGCCTGCATTCCTCCCTGGGACATCATGGAATTGGCATCGCCCAGACGCAGTTTCGTGGAAATGATGGATCTGGCCCCGTGCTGCGATGCGGTAATAGCGGCAGCGCATCCCCCGCCGCCTCCTCCGATGATTAAGATATCCGTTTCGTAATCCGGTTCCTCCAAATCGAACAGCTCCGGATGGATTCTGGAATGCGACTCCAGCATATCCGCCACTTCCGAGGTGAGCTTCTCGCCTTTATTGGGACCCATGAGGATTTCCCGCCGCGCATCCGGCTTGTAGTCGGGATGAAATCTGGTGAGCACTTCCTCCCGCTCCCCGGCACTCATGGAAGCAAAGACCGGCTTACCGGATTTGGCCAGTTCAAATCGTTTGTTCCTGGTCTGGGCCACCTTTTCCAGCGATTCATTCATATATTCCGGATACATATCAACTCTCCCGGTGATGATTTAGATGTTCATTCATAAGTGAGGATCAGTCTTCCATATGTCGCCAGGCACTCTTTTCTCATTCCTCTCAACTATTCTTTTACCATTCGTGGTTTCATTTGTTTTTTATGTATTTCGTCGCCAGTATTCTTTTTGCCAACTGCCGACTGCCAATTGCTTACTGCCTATTGCCTACTGAAAGCAGGGCGGTTGTGGCTGGCTGGGACTCTTTACTCTTTTCTCATTCCTCTCAACTTCTCTTTTGTTATTCATTCGTGTGTCTTCGCGTTCATTCGTGGCTTCCATTTAGTCACTCGATGTCCCGATCATAGTACCGCTTCTTCAGCTCCTCCACATCCAGATGCATCAGTTCATCGTATTCCTCATCGAATTTCTTGTCCTGAATTTCTTTGAATCTGGCGGTGACTTCCTTGCTTTCCGGGGCTAAGTACTTCCCATAGAGCCGTTTGGCCAGCAGTCCGACATTGTAATGGACGATTTCCGCCGGGCACCTGATAGCACATAATCCACAGCAGAGGCAATCAAATGAGAGATCCATCACCTTCCGGATGTCCCCCTGGATGGCCGCCTGGATGTAATCCATCACCTCCAGATCCTGGGGACAGGCCTTGGTGCAGGTATTGCAGGCTACACAGCGGAAGAGTTCCGGGAACAGTCTCTGGAACGTCGCTCCGGTCGGTTCAAGCTTCTCGAGATCGTACACCGGTTTCTGGGCAGGGATGGCCGGCAATTGCGCAAGCCACATACCTTCCTGCACCAGGGTCATGCAGGCAAGTCCGGTGTAGATTTTGTAATCGTTGGGAAGCCGGTAGACCGTCGCGCAGGCCCCGCAGAACCCTTCCCGGCATCCCGCTCCGCGTTTGATCTGGTATCCGGCGTATTCGATAGCGCCCATAATGGTTGCGTCGGCTGGCACCTGGTGGGCCTCTCCCATGATGAAAACGGTAGTCATCTTTTGTTTGGAATCGGTGGACTCTGGCACAGCATCCACCCGGGCTTGGGTATCGGTAACAAAGGCTGGTTGTGATTCCATTATGACATCTCCTGCTAATACTCTTGTGGCAGCTGTTTCAGTTCTGCCCAGGAATACACCGGGCCGTGCTTACACACATAGTGCGCGCCGAGGTTACACCGTCCGCATTTCCCGATGCCGCACTTCATCTTGTTCTCGATGGTGGTGTAAATCTGGCTGTCGTCAAACTCCAGTTCCCGGAGGGCCTGGATCACGTATTTAATCATAATCGGGGGACCGCAGGTCACAGCAATGGCATTTTCCGGCGACGGCTTCTTCTCGGTGACGTTCTGCGGTACGAACCCTACAAACTCCTCCCAGCCCGGCTCTTCCTCATCCACGGAAAGGTGTACCGTAATTGTGTCCCGCAATTCCTCCAGTTCATCCTTGAATACCAGATGCCCGGAAGTCCTCGCTCCGTAGATAAGCGTCAGATCACCATAATCCTCGTGCTGATGAAGGGCGGTATGCAGCACAGACCAGATCGGGGCGAGTCCGATGCCCCCGCCGATAAAAATAAGGTGCTTCCCCTTCCATTGATCAATGGGAAATCCGTTGCCGAACGGTCCCCTGATTCCAATGATATCATCTTCCTGCATTTCGTGCAGCGCGGTGGTGACCCTGCCCATTTTCATAATACTGAACTGATGGTACTCGCTGGTAAAGGGCGAGGAGGAAATCGAAATCATCGATTCACCCTTGCCGAACACCGAGAGCATGGCACACTGTCCGCATTGAAACGAAAACCCGTTCTTCTGAATAAACCGGGTGCGGAAGCTCTTGATGGCGCGTTCGCCACCCACTTCCTCTTTGATCTCAACAATTCGCGCCAGTTCCGGCAGATAAGGATTATCCTTCATAATCAACCGCCTTATTGAGTACTTCCACGATATCGATTCCCACCGGGCATTTTTCAATACATCGTCCGCACCCGGTGCAGAGAAACGCGTCATATTGTTCGGGAAAATAGCGGTATTTATGCGATACCCGCTGGCGCAACCGAGCCGCTCTGTCCGGCCGGGGATTGTGTCCGGACGAATGCATGGTGAAGTCCGGAAACTGGCAGGTGTCCCAGGTCCGGACCCGGACGCCTTTCAAAGGCACCGCTGTCTCCACCTCGTCGTTGATATCGAAGCAGTGACAGGAAGGGCAGAGATAAGTGCAAATACCACAGCGGATACAGCTCATGGATTCCTGCTCCCAGAAATCCGAATCGAACAGGTTCGCCAGAATTTCCGGGATGTTCTGCAATTTCGGTATCTTCCGCGTGAATTTCTTTTCCGCGCCGGACCGGAGATCTGTCACCGCTTTCTGATCCTTCTTGCCGGCCTCCTGGAATAGATCATCATTGATCTCGAGCAGTTCCTCGCCCTTTTCGGTCACCGATTCCAGAAAGTACCGGTCTCCCAGATCGGTCATCAGGATATCCAGGCCGTCTGTGGAATAGGGTGCCCCATCGACGGCATTGCAAAAGCAGTCCGGTGATACGGGTTCGTTACAGGCCAGTCCTATCAGCCGGTTCTGGTCTCGCCGTTTCCAGTAATAATGGTCGATGTAATCCCCGCTGAACACCTTATCCATCAGCGAGACGGCCTTGGCATCGCAGGGGCGGACGCCGAAAATTACATTTTGGGAGTCTTCCGGAAGCAGTTCCTCGATCTCCATGTCCCGGCCGTTCCGGGTGTGAAACTCCAGGAAGACTTCCCGCTGCGGGAACAGGATGCTCTTCACTGAGAGTACGGTGTTCGGATAATCGAGGGTGATGGAGTCCGGCGTGTCAAGTGTGGCGTACCGCCACCCCTCCTCATCCTTCACCGGCGCATAGATTTCATAGGTGTCGAGCTGTTCAATCCAACGGGGTAAAGCGTCTTTTGCCAGAATCTTTTCCATAGTCCTACCTGATAAAGTCTCCCTGGTCATCCATGGTAAAGCTTGAAGTTAATGACGGTTGGTCCGGATCGCTTCCCGCCTCGTAGTCGAACATCTCTGCTGCTGTTTTGGTCAATTTCGCATAGAGCAACCGCAGCGGGATGTCCACAGGGCAGGCCCGCTCGCACTCGCCGCAGTCAACACAGCGGCCCACCATATGCATCGCCCGCGTCAAATGAAAGGTGAAATTTTCCGAAGTCACCGGCGATCGCTCCGCCCACCGGATTTTCCTGGCTTTCTCTTCCGCCGTGGTATCCGCGGTGATCGCCAGCTCAATGGAATCCACCACGCATTCGTCGCAGTAACACATAGTACATACCGATCGGCACGCGTAGCAGCGAATGCATTTATCGAATTGCGCTTTCCAGAATGCCCAGCGCTCCTCTCCGGGCAGCGAGTCGATCTGTCGTAACGCGTTATAAGGTATGGCAAACTCTCTTTTTACTTTTTCTCCAAAGATGACATCGGCGCCGGCCGGATAGCCGGTTTTGCACTCCAGGCACCTGTCGGCGAGTATCTTCTCTGCAGACATAGTGATCGTCCCATCATCGGTGGTAACGACAAACTGGCCTTCCTCTCCGAACTCGATATTCAGGGGAATCCGGTTCTCCAGTTCCGTCGCCAGTTTCTTCTCATCCACTATCCCGGTATGCTCACAGGAAATACCGATCACATGGACATCCTCTCTCCGGAGAAAATTTTCCTGCAGCAGCACGTTGATCGCCCGGCTGTCACACCCCTTGACAAGGATACCAACCGGCCTCTCTTCACGCTCTTCACTGGAATTCCTCTCCCGCACCTCATCAATCAGATACCGGGCAAGATTGTAGGTGCAGGTGGGGTCCCAGAGTAATTGTTCGACCTCATCCGGTTCGCGAATGAATGCCGGTACCGCTCTGTGGCCATTGGATCCCTGCCGGTATCCCAGGATATAGGTTACCTTCTCGTCCTCAAGAAGTTGCTTCGCTTCCTTTTTCAGAGCCGCCAGATCGATCATGATACCATTCGTTTCAATTTCGTTTGGGGTCCCAATGGTCTGAGTTCCTCCACAAAATCCTCTATCAGCCGGGCGTATTTCCCTCCTTCGGCGGCACTCACCCAGGACATCTGGAATCGCTCGGGTTCCAGGCCGACATATTCCAGCAATTCCTTCATCAGGGCCATTCGCCGCCGGGCATAATAGTTCCCCTTGATGTAATGGCAATCCCCCGGATGGCATCCCGACACCAGCACGCCGTCGGCTCCTTTTTTAAACGCATCCAGGACATACAGCGGTGATACGCTGCCGGAACACATTACGGTAATAGGAACCACATTATGGGGATATTTGATACGGGAGACCCCGGCCATGTCGCTCCCGGCAGAAGAACACCATTTACAGAGAAAAGCCATAATGGTCGGTTCGAAGGAGTCTGCCATGATCATGCTCCCAGTGAAGCGGTTATCATCTTGTGCACGTGTAACGGGGTGAGGTTCTTCACCTGAATGGCGGAACGCAGACAGGTGGCGGAACAGGTTCCACACCCCTCGCATAATATTGGGTTGACTTCCACCACATCATGATTCAGGCTCAGCGCCTCGTAGGGACATACCTCCACACACATGCCACACCCGGTACAGAGCTTCTCGTTGACTTCCGCCACAGTCGGTGCCTGATGCAGTTCGTCCCGGGATAAGATACCTATGGATTTTGCCGACGCCCCGCTGGCCTGGGCCACCGCTTCCGGAATATCCTTGGGCGCCTGGGCGGCACCGGCCAGGAAGACGCCCGACGTCACGCTCTCCACCGGACGCAGCTTGGGATGGGCCTCCGACAGGAAGCCGTCCTTATCGAGGGCAATTTTCAAAGTCTTGGCCAGGTTCCCGGCGCCGGCAGAGGGCCGCATAGCCATCGCCAGAACCACCATATCGGCACTGATCTCTATCGCTTCCCCGATGAGGGTATCGGCGCCCCAGACCTTTATCTTGCCGTTCTCCTCGAAAATCTTGGAGACTTTCCCTCTGATATACATCACACCATCTTCCTCGACGGCCCGCTGGACAAACTCCTCGTAGCCTTTGCCCCCGGATCGGATATCAATATAAAAGATGTACGCCTGGCCGTCCGGAACATGATGTTTGTACAGCATGGCATGCTTCGCCGTGTACATACAGCAGATCTTCGAGCAATAGGCGCAGTGGAGTTCGGGATCCCGGGAGCCGGCACACTGGATGAACACCACCTCTTTCGGCACCTGGTGATCCGACGGACGGAGAATCTCGCCCCGGGTGGGGCCGGACGCGGACAACAGCCGCTCGAACTGGAGTCCGTCCAGCACGTCCGCATACTTCCCGTAGCCGTATTCACCCATTTTTTCTTTATCATAGAGATCGTAGCCGGTCGCCAGGATAATGGAGCCGACTTTCTCTTCCACGATTTCCGGCTGCATGTCGAAATCAATGGCATCGGGTTCGCAGACGTCGGCACATTTTCCGCAGGCGATAGGCACCAGTCCCGGACAGGCCTCCGCATCCAGGGTATAGCTGGCGGGGATAGCCTGGGGGAACGGAATATAAATGGCGCGGCGGCCGGTCAGCCCCAGATCGAATTCGTTGGGGACGACGACCGGACATACCTCGGTGCATTCGTCGCACATGGTGCAGGCGTCGGGGTCAACGTAGGTGGGTTTCTTCAAAATTTTAACCTTGAAGTTGCCTACATACCCGGAGACTTCCTGCACTTCACTGTAGGTCATGAGCTCGATGTTCGGATGATTGGAGACCTCGACCATCTTGGGAGTCAGGATGCACTGGGAACAATCCAGGGTGGGGAAGGTCTCCGAGAGCTGGATCATATGGCCACCGATGGAGGGAGATCGTTCAACCAGCACCACTTCGTAGCCGCTGTTGGCCAGATCCAGCGCAGACTGAATCCCGGAAATACCGCCCCCGATCACCAGCGCCCGGCGGGTGACAGGCACGCCGATGGGTTCCAGAGATTCATTCCGGCGCACCTTCTCCACCGCACTTCTGGTGAGCTTCATTGCCTTTTCGGTCGCCTTCGCCTTATCCCGGTGCACCCAGCTGCACTGCTCCCGGATATTGGCGATCTCACACTGGTACAAATTCAGGTCCGCCGAACTGGCGACATTCCTGAAGGTGGTTTCGTGCAAGGTCGGCGAGCAGCAGGCCACGACGAAACTATCGAGTTTGTGTTCCCGGATGGCATCGACGATACGGTTCTGTCCGGGATCGGAACACATATACACATAATCTTCCGAGTGCACCACACCCGGATGCTGGGCGAGTTCACCGGACACCCGTTCCACATCCACGGTGCCGGCAATATTAATCCCGCAATGGCAAACAAATACCCCGGTTCGTTTCATAGCCTTCGCCAGTTTCGATTAGTGATCATGTTCTTCGCCCGGACACTGTCGTTTCGTTTCCTATTCCCCGAGAGAGACAGCTGTCGATGTATATTCCTTCTCATCTCAGACAGACGTCCCGTAATTATCGTCCGGATTTCTCCAGGGACGACTGGGCATCTGGTTCAGTTGTCCACCTCTTCCTTTTCTTTTTCAAGGACATTTAATCCGTATTCATAGCCCTGATCAAATGCTTTCTTATTCAATTCCACATATCGATCCGGGACGAGTCCCGGGAGTGCTTTTTTCATCGATTCCGGAGAGACAATCTTGGTCACAGCAGAGACAAAGCCCAGCATCACCAGATTGGCAATAATCCGATTGCCCAGATCCTCGGCGAACCGGGTGGCGGGGATGGAGTAGAGTTTGATATCGCCTCGAGGCGGTTTGGGATTCACCAGGTCTTCATCGATAATCAGCGTTCCGTCGTCCCGTAGTTCCGGCTCGTATTTATCGTAGGCTTCCTGGGACATGGACACCAGAATCTCCGGACGGGTGATGTAGGGATAGAGCACTCGTTCATCATCAACCAGCAGCTGGGAGCTGCAGGCACTGCCCCGGGCTTCCGGACCAAAGCTTTGGTTCATGGTTGCCTGTTTGCCCTCGAACAGGGAGAGCGCCTTGCCGGTAATTAATCCGCAGCGGATAATACCCTGTCCTCCGAACCCGGAAAATCTAATTTCCGTCATGGCTTATCCTCCCGTATAATTGATATTTATCTCCCAGGACCTTCCCGAGATGCTGATTCATGGAATCGATAAAAGTTGGCTCGTCTTTCTCGACGAATTTCCCGACCGTTAACTCTCCCTGGAAATCGATCTTGAGGTTTTTCGTCTCCTCGCCGTGCTTGATGACAGAGTTCTCGTGATAATATTTCAATAAGTCCAATCCCTGTCCCAGTCGATTTCTGCGGGCGTACAGAGTCACACAGGGGGTAATCACCTCAATGAACGAAAATCCTTTTCTGCCAAGAGCTTCCCGGAACGATTTGGTGGTTCGCCTGGTATGGAGTGCCGTCCACCGTGCCACATAGGTCGCACCGCTGGCTTCCGCCAGGTAGGGGAGGTTAAACGGAAATTCGAAATTGCCATACGGGCTGGTAGAGGCATTCGCCTGCATGGGGGTGGTGGCTGCCACCTGCCCGCCGGTCATGGCATAATTGAAGTTGTTCAGACAGATCACCGTCAGATCCATGTTTCTGCGGGCGGCGTGGATAAAATGATTCCCTCCGATGCCCACGATATCACCGTCGCCGCTGAAGACCACCACCTTCAGCTCCGGATTCGCCAGTTTTAATCCGGTGGCAAAAGGGATTGCCCGGCCGTGGGTGGTATGGAATGAATCCAGCTTGATGTATCCGGCTACCCTTCCGGTGCAGCCAATACCCGACACCACCGCCACGTTATCGAGATCAACCTCACTTTTTCGCAGCGCCTCCACGAAGGAAGCGACCACCGTGCCGATGCCGCATCCGGAACACCAGATGTGGGGCATCCGGTCCATGCGAAGAAAATCTTCTACCGGATTCTGTCCGTTCTCCTTGATTTCTGGTTCGTTCATTTGACAGCCTCTTGTATGGCATTAAGAATATCTTTGGGATCGTGTACCCATCCTCCGTAATGAGGGACATGGGTTACCGACGCCTGTCCGCGAGCGCACCGCTCCACTTCCAGGACCATCTGTCCGGCATTGATTTCCGGCACCACGAAAGCCTGCACCTGTTCCGCCAGCTCCCGGATGCGTTGTTCCGGAAACGGCCAGACGGTCACCAGGCGTAACGTCCCGACTTTGATGCCCTCCTTTTTCGCCTGCTGGACGGCTTTCACAGCCACCCGGGAGGTAATGCCGTATGACACCACGATGACGTCGGCCTTGTCTGTTTCATTCTCCTCGATCCTGATAATTTCATCCGCATTGTTTTTAATTTTGTTGAGGAGCCGGGGGATTGCCACCCGCTGGCATTCCGCATTGATCTCGGGATAGCCCCGTTCGTCATGGGTTAGCCCGGTGGAGTGAAATCGATACCCGTCACCCGCTTTCACCATATACGGCACCAGATCGCCGTCCGTTTTGTAGGGAAGGTATTCCTCTTTCGGCCCTTCGTACCACTTGCGTTCAACCACTTCAATTTCATCTGCCTCCGGGATGACCACCTTTTCATGCATATGCCCGACGCATTCATCCGTCATCACGAAGGTGGGAACGCGGAACCGCTCGGATAGGTTGAAGGCCTCGATGGTCAGGTCGAAGCATTCCTGCGGGGAATCGGGCGAGAGGGCGATAATCGCATAGTCCCCGTGTGATCCCCACCGGACCTGCATCATATCCTGCTGTCCGGTCAGGGTGGGGAGGCCCGTGGAAGGCCCGCCGCGCTGCACATTCGCAATGACCAGGGGCGTCTCCATCATACAGGCCAGCCCGATATTCTCCATCATCAGCGAGAAGCCGGGCCCCGAAGTGACGGTCATGACTTTCTTCCCGCCCCAGGATGCCCCGATCAGTGCCGCAATGGACCCGAGTTCGTCTTCCATCTGAATGAAGACACCTCCCACTTTGGGGATACGGGCGGCGAAGCGCTCTGCGGTCTCAGTCGAGGGGGTAATCGGATAGCCGGCAAAAAACCGACACCCGGCCGCCAGAGCTCCTTCAGCAAGTGCAAAATCCCCGTCCAGAAAGTGGGAGCCGGTTAAGACGCCTTTAGGATCGGCTTTCACTGTTTTCAATGGTATACTCCTCTTGCTTCAGGGTGACAAAGATGGCAAAATCCGGGCAGATGGTTTCACATAATTGACAGTAACAACACTCATCCTCTTTGACAATAACGGGAGGATGATACCCCTTCTCATTGAATTCATCGGATAACTCCAGGACATCTCTGGGGCAATACTCCACACAGAAACCGCATCCCTTGCAGCGTTCCCTGTCAATATGAATCCGGCCCTTTTTTGCCTTCAGATCACCAAAATACGCCACGGTAATTTCCTTACTGATTGAAATAGCACACGGATTGACACAGAAAAAAAGGATGACCACAGATTAAGAACTGAGCGAAGCATTCCCCAACTCCGAACTCCGTTCCAGCGGTTTCCCAAGGGGCTATGCATATCTCTGTAGAGGGCACCCATCGCTGTTTCAGCAGGGGAAACTACCGGAATAATCCTGGTCTGAGCGATTGCCAAAACTTTTTTTAAATATCTATCTGTGAAAATCTGTAACATCTGCGTCATCTGCGTGCTATTCCATTACCAAGATTATATAAATCCCCGTTCGCTCAGCAGCGGTCTGGGGTCCACGTAGTGTAAATCGAGTCGTAACTCTTGTTCCGAGCATCCCAGGGCGAGTGCCAGCAGCTGGGTAAAATAGAGAATGGGGATGTGTTTGAATTCCGGATATTTCCGGAGGGTCTCTTTTTGCCGGTGATCCAGGTTGAATGCACACAGCGGGCAGCTGACAGCCACCACATCTGCGCCCAGAGCCTGCGCCGACGTGAGAATCTGGAATGCCCGGTCCGCCACGATTTCCGGTTTATCAACCGTTTGATAGGCGGCACAGCATTCATTTTTATAGGGAAAATCAATGGGCTGGGCACCAATCGCGCTCACACAATTTTCCAGCACCGTCGGGTTTTCTGCGTCATCAAGGCCGATGCCCCGGGGTCGCACCAGCATGCACCCGTAATAACTGGCAACTCTGAGGTTGTGAAGCGGCCTGACAACGTGCTCCCGGAGGACGTCGAACCTCATTTCATCTCGTAACAATTCCAGCAGGTGCACGACCCGGACATCCCCTTCATAATCGATACGTTCATCATCCATGAACTTATTGATCTTGTCAAGGCTTTCCGGATCTCGTTTCACACGCTCGTTTGCGCGCTTTAAGGTATTGTAACACATGGAACACAGCGTCATCAGCTCGGCAGAATCACGCTCTCTGGCACGGATCAGGTTTCGGATGGGCGCCACATGATGGAACAGATCATCGGTGGCCAGGGAAAAGACGGTTCCACAGCAATTCCATCTGGGAAGCTCTTCTACTTCCACCCCCAGTTGCTGCAGGGAAAACAACGTGGAGTCTTCGAAATTTTTTGCGCTGCTTTTCAGTGTACAGCCAGGATAATAACTGATTTTCATACCCATTAACCGATCCGGTGATGCACCCTTTCCGGGGCATCGTATCCGTCGTCAGGAAGTGAATTTTCTGAAATTGCTCACCAGAGCAATTGCAGGTACCGTGCCTCGCTCTTCTTCAGTCAGCTTCTCGATGTGCACATGATCTATTCGCTTGCGGAGGAGCAGTTGCCGCAGCGTTTCTATGACTTCCGCAATATCAATGCCCTTGGGACAGCGGGTGTTGCAGGTCATGCAGGACTCACAAATCCAGATGGCCCTGGATTGCAGCAGCCGGTCTTTCAGACCGAGCTGGGCAAGCCGGATGATCTGGTTCGGCAGAATGTCCATTTGTCCCACGGCCGGACAACCCGCGGAACACTTGCCGCACTGGTAACAGGCCAGCAGATTTTGTCCGCTGATTTCCTGCACCTTCTCGACAAAGGCGTCTTGAACCTTTGTCCGGGACAGATCAATCTTCATAACAATGGCACCCCAGAATTTCGTACCGATAACTCATACGTTTTCTTGTCACCGGATATTCAGATGTCCAGCGACTACTCTATTATAAGGGCCCGGATTAAGCCTTATTAAGTCATACTACGTATTTCCGGATACCGGCGTCAGAAGGATTACCGGAAGAATTCCAGAAATGAAAAGGAGAAATGTGCTTCGCTAGAGCGTATCCGACCTCCATCTACCAGAACCACCACAGATCCATATTGCAGAGTCTGAATTGAAGTCCACAATTTAGAGAATTGTCCGGCCTTCACCTCCTCAATTTTTGGCATACCATCGTAATTGGCTATCCGTTCCTGCTGCCTGTCAGGAATCACAGGCAACCGATATTGAATAGTTCCGGGTTACGATAATGCAATAAAAGTGCCATCTTCGGGAGATCTCTTCATGAGCGCGGTTATCTTACATCACAGCCAGACACTGCCCTAATCCGGTTCGTCATAATTAAAAACATCATTCCTATAGATGGGAAAAATTATCCGCCACCCGAAGTTGCCGTTCTCATATTTTCCAAAATCCACTCACCGGCAGTACAGAGGCGCCTTCTATACTACAGGATGAATAAGGCGTTGAGCCGCCTCCCGCGAATCTGCTTTAATTTTGGTATGCAGCGATTTTTGATGGGAATCCATGGTGACAACCGCCGGAAAGTTCTTCACCTCAATAACCCACATGGCTTCCGGAACGCCGAACTCTTCCAGCATAAAGACGTCTTTCACCTCCTTGACGGATTCGGCCAGCAAGGTCGCCAGCCCTCCGATGGCATGTAAATACACGGCACCATATTCGTTCAGGGCGGCGAGGGTCTTCTCACCCATGCCCCCTTTGCCGATCACGCCCCTCACCTGGTAATTTTTAATGACGGTCCCTTCATAGGGCTCTTCCCGGATACTGGTGGTGGGTCCTGCGGCGACAAAGGACCACTTTCCATTTGATTGTTTCACCACGGGCCCGCAATGATAAATCAACGAGTTTTCCAGATACGGCCGAATAAAGTCGGGGGATTCTTCGATCAGATATTCATGAGCGGCATCTCTGGCGGTAATCATCGTGCCATGGATTCCGACTTCGTCGCCGACTCTCAATTCACGGATTTCTTGCTCGGAAACTGGCAACTGTAACTCAATCATACTGTACCTCCCCGTTTTGGATAGTCAGTGAGTGACGCCGGTATGCCCAACACATATACGCGATTGATACGAAATAAGACGCGGGAATCCGGTGAGCACTTCCGATTTTGACACCCAGCACCGTGGTTTTCCCGCCGAATCCCATCGGTCCGATCCCCAGAGAGTTCAGGTCTGTATAGAGCCTGCTTTCCAGGTCAGCCAGCTGGCTGTCTGGGTTGGTATCATCCAGTTTTCTGAACAATTGCTTCTTTGCTGTCAGATGCGAGGTCGCCCGATCCCCGCCGATACCGACGCCCAGAACCCCCGGCGCACATCCCAATCCCTGGGCATTATAGACCGCATCCACCACAGTCTTATAGACACCGTTTAAATCCCGGCCGGCCTCCAGTTCACTATCCGGAAGTTTATACTGGGTGGACACATTCTCGCAGCCGCCTCCTTTGAGCATCAGTTCAATCCGGAGAGAATCTTCGTCCCATTCCTCAAATTGCATAAAAGGGTTCTCCACCCCCAGATTATTCCCGGTATTCTTTCCGGTAATAGAATCGACAGCATTCGGTCGCAGAATACTGTCCTCGGTAGCCCGAACCGTGGCATCCCGAATCACCTGTTTCAACCGGAGCGTGCTCGTCCCGGCCGGATAATGGATATGATAAATATTGGTCCCGGTATCCTGACAGATGGGGGTTTTATTCTGCCGGGCCAGCTCCACATTCTTCAGGAGCATAGAGAACACATTTTTCGCCGGAGAGCCCTCCGATTCATACTGCTGAGCAGCGTGCAGGGCTCTGGCGACATCGTCCGGGAGATCAGTGGATGCCCGAACAATTAACTCGTACACCTGATCTTCCAGTGACTGTTCATCGATTTTCACGATCATCACTCCTCTCTACTGTTACGGGTTTGCACAGGGGGCTCATCGCGTAATTTCCCTGTAAATTTTTATACCGCAGATCAGGAGAACGACAGAACATGTGATAAGGCCGTTTCGGATCATACCCTTCTGAGTGTCGTCCGGATAGGACATCTGATCACCTCTGGCAGCATCGGATGTGGAAGCTGCTCTGCCCCGGTGAGCCCCTCAACCAGTCAACTCTATTCTCGTTCTGCAGAAGTTCACCAAACAACAAGACTCTCGCACACCATCTATTTCATACATATCCCCTCATATGGGGATTCTGCAGGTATGATTCCGTAAATATATTTTTCAGGAGGTACCCGTTAATGGCAAATATACAGAATTTCACCCCGGTCGTAAATACTTTCCTCCGGGTTCGGGAGAATTATTTTGTCTGTTCGGGAGATGCCGTTGCCCGGGACACTCTGCCATCCCTGGGGATATACCGTTGTATGATTTCCTGAATAGGTATCATTCCCTTCGCCTGGACGTTCTCCCGTATCTCTTTGTATCGTTCATCGTAGGTAGGTATTTCTTCTCTGTAGAAGACGCCGCAGGCAAGCCCGTTCTTGCGTGATGCCAGCTCCCAGGCCCGGTTTTTATCGCTGGGATCGTGATCGGATTCGTCATCCAGATAGTAGACTTTCTCATCGAGCAGTTTTTTCTGCTCCAGTCCCCGAAACGTGCGGCAGGGGCTCATTGCATCGATATAAGCGAATCCTTTATGCCGGATGCCCTGCATAATCATATCCGCCAGATGTTTCGGATTCCCGGCATAGGCGCGGGCCACGAAGGTGGCTCCCACACTCAACATGAACGGAATCGGTTCAATCGGCCGATCAATACTGCCGTACATGGAGGTTTTCGTCACGTCTCCGACTTTGCTGGTGGGTGATAACTGGCCCTTTGTTAAGCCATAGATTTCATTGTCCATGACGATATAGGTCATATCAATATTCCGGCGTGCCGCATGGGGAATGTGGCCGATCCCGATACTGAATCCGTCGCCGTCCCCGCCGGCGCCGATCACGGTAATTTTCGGGTTAGCCATCTTCACGCCGGTGGCGATGGGGAGAATCCGTCCGTGAACCGCGTTAAATCCGTAGGTTGCCACGTAACCCGGCAGCCGGCTGGAGCAGCCGATGCCGGAGACCACCGCGACATCTTCCGGAGGGAGCTGCAGCCGGGCCAGTGCCCGATACAGCGAACTCAATACCCCGTAATCGCCGCACCCCGGACACCAGATGGGATGCGTATCACTTTTATAATCAGCAGGTTTAATTTTTACCTTTGTATTTTCTGACGACATTACTCAAACTCCTCTTTAATCGACTGATAGATTTCTTCAACACTGAAGGGCGCGCCCCCGCTGCGGGCATAGGGTTTTAATTTTCGATCGCCAAACCGCATGAATCCCTTCAAATATTTATAGAACTGTCCGGTGTACGAGAGCTCGGCGACAATAACTGTCCGGAGCGGTTGGAGGTACTGCTCCATCTTCTCCTGCGCAAAGGGAAAAATGATTTGCGGAATCGCCGCACTCACGGGATACCCTTCGTCATTCAACCGCAGTACCGCTTCTTTGATTGCGCCCTTGGACGATCCCCAGCCAATGATGCCAACTTCAGCATCTTCGGGACCGTAAAACCGGACAAAATTCAGCTCTTCGGCAATATATTCATTCTTTTTAAATCGCTTCTCATTCATCCGGGCATGCATGTCCATATCCGAAGTCGGCAGGCCGTACTCATCATGTTCAATGCCCGCCGCCTGGTACATCCCTCCGCTGATACCGGGATATGTAATAGGGGAGACCCCGGTTTCGGTAAATCGAAACCGTTTAAAATCCTTCAACTCTTCTTCCGTGGGAAGCAGTCGTTTATTGCGCCGGGAAAATCCGTTCCCGTTTCCAAAGAACACGTCCGGATTGAAGGTTTCGATCCGCTGACCGATATATTGATCCGAGAGGACGATCACCGGGATCTGGTATTTTTCGGCGATATAAAACGCTGCCAGAATAACATCGAAGCAGTCTGCTACATCCGCCGGGGCAATGACCACTCTGTTCGCGTCTCCATGGGTTCCGAACAGGGCCTGCTGCAGATCGGACTGTTCGGTTTTGGTCGGAATCCCGGTGCTGGGACCACCTCGCTGCACATCTACAATCACTATTGGTACTTCCGCCGCTGCCGCCAAACCCAGCTGCTCGGTCATCAGCGCAAGTCCCGGGCCGCTGGTGGCGGTCATCGCCTTCTCCCCGGCAAAGGACGCGCCAATGACCATCCCGATAGCCGCCAGCTCATCTTCCGCCTGAATCATTGTGCCCCCGTACCGGGGCAATTCCCGACTCATCCATTCCATAATTTCGGAGGAAGGCGTGATAGGATAACCCGCAAAAAATCGGCACCCCGCATGAAGCGCGCCATACGCCATCGCCGTATTGCCGTCCATCACCACTTTTGGTTCTGTACGCGAATACTTTGCGGTAATATTATCCTGCTTTCTCAGATGACCCTGTGCGTACTCGATGCCGGCCTCGAATCCGGCCAGATTCGATTCCGTCACTTGGCGCTTCTTTTTAGAAAATCGATCCTGAATCGCATGCCGTATCTCCTCGCTCGGCAATCCGAATAACTCACTCAGCACACCCAGCATCACCATATTTTTCGCCAGCGAGGTACCGGCTTTTTCTTTGGCGAGTTTCTCCAGGGGGACGCTATAGACAATTTGCTGTACATTTTGATCAACCGGCAGGTCGTCTCCGGATACCTTATCATCTGAGTCATGGATAATAATGACCGGATCGGCCAGCATCATCTCGTCCCGGAAGTGCTCATAATCCTTCCAGCTGAACACACCCAGAATTTGCACCCTGTCTCCATGGGAGTAAAATTGATTTTCACAGATACGAACCCGGCAGGAACTTTCGCCACCCCGAATCTGGGGGCCGAAACTCTTCAACATGATGGAATATAAACCCTGACTGGCGGCGGCGTTCACCAAGATCTCTCCCGCTGTGACTACACCGTCACCACCGGAGCCAGCCAGACCCATAACTATATCATTACACTGCATATATGACAACCTCATACTGTTATCTGATTACAAGATACCTGTTCCTTTGTTAAATCTTCCTACAGGAAATGCAATTACTATGCCCGTTTTATGGCATACTTATCGGTTGATGGAGAGTCTTCTCTCTCATTCTTTTCAGGCAGTATCTCCAGGGGAGGAGCCAGGAAAACGGAAGGGCTTTTTTTATTTTTGATAAATATGACGAAGATCATCTTCAAATTTGGGGAAAAATTTCCCGATAACAAGAAATCGTAGAAAATTACAACACATTTTGGGGAAGGCTGCGAACAATAATTCAACATTTATTCATTCAAGGACCGGTCAAACTCAATAAGTGAATCCTCTCGGGCTATGACCCTGCCAATAATTGCGGTGTGGGCATGACCGAGTTCTCGCATGGATTTGACATAATCCTCCGCCAGGATCATCGGTAAACTGATTAAAAGCCCCCCGGAAGTTTGTGCATCGGCCACAAGCAGCTGCTGCTCTTCATTGAGATCCCCAAAATCCACATCGTCTCGCACGGCCAGCAAATTCCGGCGGGTCCCGCCCGGCACTTCATCTTGTGCAATCAGCTCCGGTACCTCGTCAAACACTGGTATGTTCTCGAAACCCAGGCGGGCCGTGCAGCCGGAGGAGCGCAGCATTTCACTGAGATGCCCCAGCAGTCCATAGCCGGTTACGTCAGTCATCGCATGGGCTGAGTGTTTGGCGGCCATTTCCGCCGCATCCTTGTTGAGGGTTTTCATGGTCTGAATCACCGGCTGGAAGTCGGATTCATCGATGGTCCGGTGCTTGATGGCAGTATTAATGATGCCGGTTCCCAGCGGCTTGGTCAGAATCAGGGCATCGCCTTCCTGTACCGTGTCATTCCGGATCAGCTGATTCTCTGACTCGACCCGCCCGACGATCACCATCCCGTACTTGGGCTCTGTGTCATCGATGCTGTGGCCCCCTAACACAAAAATCCCGGCCTGGCGCACCGCATCGCTTCCGCCCCGCATAATATCCTCCAGAACTTCAATCGGTAATTCATTCTTCGGAAAGCCAATAATATTGAGCGCAAAAAGGGGCGTGCCGTTCATGGCATACATATCACTCAGAGCATTGGCCCCGGCAATAGCGCCGAAATCATACGCATTGTTCACAATCGGGGTAAAAAAATCAAGGGTGGCAATTAACAACGAACCGTCTGGCTGACGATACACGGCAGCGTCGTCACTGGTGTCAAATCCCACCAGGACATTCGGATCATCGGCTTGCGGGAGCATTCGCAGTACCTGCGAAAGGTCCTGAGGACTGAGTTTACATGCTCACCCGGCGCCGTGACTGTACTGCACCAGCTCGATCTGCTTCTCTTGCTGCATGGTCACCATTTTTCCTGGGTTATCACAACTCTTCTCACCTAAAAATAGCTATTCATTATCCAAATCAACAGCCAATTGTTAATTATACAAGCATTATACAAGCAATGGGGATGTTTGTTCAGCGAAAATCTGATCATACCGGGCAGGAATCAGGCGGCACACCATGGAGATCACATCCGGAATCACGGTGTTTGATTCTGGTTCTGCCCGTTCTTCTTCTTGTTCCGATTCTTCGTGGCTTGCTTATTCTTCTTTTTCCCATTCTTTCCGTTCAATTTGGTCCAGAATACCCAGAACTGCCGTCCCAGACTTATGCGTTTGGTGAAGCCGGAAGCGATCATCTGTGCGACAACAATAACCTGCTTGGCTTCAGGCTCCTGAATTCTCCGGATTAATCGCAGCGAAAGTAACCGGCCCACGAATGACAGGAAAAATGTGGCATGGTAGACCACGAACTGCCATTCGCCCACCTGGAACGAAAGGAAACCGAGTGCCACGACCACGATTCCACCGAGCAGCATCCCGACGAAGTTAATCAATCCGGTCACGGCGGCGAATGTGGCCACCACGGGTGCCTTGCGCTCTCCGGGAAGCGCATACAACACAATATTGAAGACGGTGATATTAATTCCTGCCCAGAGCACTCCCGAAAACATGGCCTCAATCCATAAGAGGTGAGAAAGGGCAGGAGTGATCACTACCCAGATTAAGGGAGCCATCGTCACAGCGGTCCCGCAAAGCTGGAGCAGTGGTTTATGCCCGACGCTATCCAGGATTTTCCCCCAGAAGGGCTGGACTATCATCGGCAATCCGGTGGCAATCGCTGCATAGATGGTGACCTCGCTGTAGGTCCACCGGAGATACTCAAACAGATGGACATAATAAAACGGTGCGGCCATCCCCGTGGCCAGCGTCCACACGGAAATGAACCGTAGAATAGAACTGAATCGTTTGTTGGTCCGAAACTCTTGATACAACTCCCGGAACGATACGCTCTCCTTTGCCTTTTCTGGTGCGCCTTCCACCCGCAACTGGGCGCGGAATGAAAAATAGCTCAACAGTATGCCCGCCAGCATAAGGAGACAGTACCCAGTACCCTCCAGGTTTTGAATGGTAAAAAAGTCCAGAAAAAAGCCGGCGCCCAGCAGCACCAGCGTACTCACCAGCCCCACGTACATATTACGCCTGCCGAAAAAGCGCCCCCGCAGGGTTCGCGGAATCAGATCCGACATCCAGATGAGCCAGCTGTTGAGACCAATGTTATAGAATACCAAGGATAACACTGATAACACAATAAAGAGTGGAATGGGATCCCATCCGTAGATCAGCATGATTGGCAGCAATGCAATCGGGATCCAGATGAGGCGGGCAAAGAGCGTTCCGTACGCAGCCACTGCCCGTCGATCACCAAATGCGTCAATGATACCCGGTCCGAATAATTGGATTATTTGTGTGACAAAGGGGAGTGCCAGGATGATACTGATTTCGAACGGGGTGGCTCCCAGATACAGGGCAAATCCGGTGAGCAATGCCCCCGATGTAATCGTGGCGACTGGTGCCCCGAAAACGCCCTCCAGATAAGCGAACCGAAGTGAGTCTCTCATATGTTCCCGCATCCCGTTTCGCATAGATAATCAACAATAAATTCGCATGAACCTCAGGTCAAGCTGCTCCTGGTCACGTGAAGAAACTACCGGTTAATTTAAGGTAAAAAGAAGCCTACTCCTGTATAATTTCTCAGCTATTATCGACCGGATATATAAAATCTGCGCCTAAAAAATTGTTCCGTCGGATATTTAGTTATATGACTATTAACTTAGTACAAATCCATACACTCCGGGAGTTCCTTGCCTGTTGGAAGACATCTGATCTCACCCCCGGGAGTCATCCCGAGCGACCCTGACATCTCAGGAGAGGCCAGGGGAATCCGGCGGCGGGTATTGGCGGGGTCGGCGCTCCGAAGGGGCGTGCGCCTGCCTCCCTGTAGGGATTCACTCTCTATGCGTGTCAATCCGTGTGCCGATCAAAGATTCCTTCCTCGAAGAGATCCCCTGGGGACGGAAAGGCATCTTTTCGAGGTAATCTGCGGACTATCCAGATATTCAAAAACTTTGCCGGAAATACGCCGGGAACTGTACCACTTTTTCCCGAGATTTGGGGTCAAAGAGAAATGGTTCCACGTCCCGTGCGAGGTTTTCCATATCCAGGGACTGGCAGGTATCGAGGATCGATTGCTTCAAACTTTCCGCATCAGCAATCCCGGTTTTCTCGTGTAAATACCCATAATCCGGTTGGGCCCCCTTCCCCATCAAAAATACCACGTCAAAAAAATCCCTGCCCTGCTTGCGGGTTCTGTTGAGGATGGAAAACAATTTTTGTGCGAACAGGAGTGAGATCGGGGAAGTCAGGATAGTGGTAAATACCTCAAATTTGTTGAGTATCACGGGTTCCGGGGCATACTCGAACTGCTGGGGTTCCGTATCCAGTTGGATCAGAATTTTTTCTTCCCGGTGATCTGAGAGGCCCTCCTCGAACAACAATCCAGGGAACCTGATATAGCAATGCCAGGCTCCTCGCATCACCCGCTTGAGTTCCACCTCATACCCCTCACGTATCAACTGTTTTTGAACAGCATCGGTTACGTGTACAAACTGGTCTTCCTGAAGCCCGAGATTATCAAAATCCAGATCTTCTGAAAACCGATGATTTCCGTGGACAATCCGAAGACACGTCCTTCCTAAAAAACACAGGGAATTCGCGTGATCAGTTGCATACACACTCTCCAATATCTTGTATTGCAGGTATTCACGAAGCATAAACCTGGGAAACTTGTGGAGTGCTTCCGGAAAAAACGACCGGATTTCATTTAACGCGAGCATGGAGAAATTCCTTGAGGAGTGCCATTCGTCTGCTTAACGCGGGAATATTGATAGAGGCGTCATACGCCTCCAACTTCTTCATGGAGACCTGTTCATTGATTGCGATTGCATTCCAGCGTAAGCCTTCAATATCCAGCACCTCCTGGACATCAGGATGGAGATACAAATAATCGATCAGGGTTTTTTCGGCATCTGCGATGAGGAAATAATGTGCCTTCCATTGTTCGAGGCGATAGCCAAAATAGAGCGATTCTTTCAGATGCCGATACAGAAAACGACCTCGCGGTGTCTCAAATGACTGCGTTTTGCGGGTGGTGCAAGAGACGACTTGAAACACACCCTCCGGAATAAACCCATACCACGCCAATGCCGTTTCCAGAGAGACATAGGAAGGACGATATATCGTATTTGCAGCATAGTACAGTGCGGGTTCCTCGGTAACCCGGTCGGTAAAACAATAATACTGATTTCGCAATTTCTGGATATACCCCTTCTTCTGCCATTCGTTCAGCCGCCGGTTGTCAAATCCGGGAAATCGTTTTTCGATCTCCCGGATTGAAAACACCGGGTAGATTTTCATCGCTTCCCGAAAGTCGATGTACTTCATTTCTCTTTATCCCGCCATCTGTCTGCGATAGCAGACAGAGAGAAAACCCTCTGTGTAAACAGACGGATGAATGTATTTTTCCTTCCAGCGGGATGTCGCTGGAGAGTGGAGAGGTACCACGGCTGTGAAGTCGTGGGGCTCCATTTGTTTCTATTTTCTGTTAAATATAACAATTTTTAGAAATATTTAAAGTGTTCAGCGCAAGAGTTTCACACCCCTTGGGCACTTTATAATAGCACGCCCCAGCGGGATCTCTTCGGGACTCCTCACCTGCCCCGTCTCCGGCAGGTGCCCGCGCGAACCATAGACGCGCATGGCGCACCGCTACCTGCCGCCAGATTCCTCGACTCCCAGGGCGGGATCCGAGGCACTCCCACGGGAAGTGCTCATCTGAAGTGTTGCATTCCATACTGAGTTGATTTAACAGCCATGAAATAAACAAGCATCCCGGCACTCGGGATGCTTCTTACAAACAACTCCAGCCACAGATCAACGCAGATTATCACAGATTCAGCCCCCCATCACCCCATTACCCCGGTGCATAGGTATAGAGGGACATAGGGCCCCTCCCCTCCGGCCACCCAGAGGTAGACGGTATAGGGTATACGGTAGAAGGATCCCACCGCCGGTTGGCTGGGAGGGGGCACTCTTTACTCTTGACTCTTAACTTTCCTCTTTCCCTGCTGGTGCCTGCTGTTTGCCAACTGCCGATCCCGATAACTGTCTTTTTTCTGCGAAAATCTGCTCCATCGGCATCATCTGACCGAGGGATCCCGCTGGGACGTGCTCTTCAGTGGGCGGTGCGGTGGGCCTCTTTTCTCTTTTCTCTTTTCTCTTTACTCTTAACTCTTTTTTCTCTTTCCTCTTTTCTTTCTCTTTTATCTGTGTCTATCCGTTGTTTCCGTGTTCATCTCCTAAATGGCTTCCTTGGGACGCGTGCCATTCGGGGAGGTGTGGCCGGGTCCCCACTTTTGGTCTTGCATTCCACCGGAGATTCCCCGTATCTTCAACAAAAAGAGTACCCCCATGCCGATTATTACCGTGCCAAAAGCATTACGCGAGAAACTGGGTGAAGACGGGGCGGACGCCCTGGTGAACCTCTTCAACCAGTCGGAACAGCGACAGAGAGAAAATGTCCTGGAATTCGTCGAGGAAAAGTTCGAGCGGCGGCTGAGCGAGGAAGTGGGGAAATTACGCGTCGACATACAACAAACCCGCGCCGACCTCATTGACCGCATTGAAAAGTCCAACGCCAACCTCGTCAAGTGGGTGTTTGCGTTTTGGGTCGGACAGGTGGCCGTGCTCACCGGGATCCTGTTTGCCTTTTTCAAATAAGCATTTTTCCTTATATCACTGGATGCCGATTACGGGTCCGGTT
>CAYPST010000058.1:0-25106 GCA_964413425.1 uncultured bacterium | reverse complement strand
GCAAGACACACGGCTCTGGACCGTGCAATCGGGGTTCGAATCCCTGTCCCGCAACAACCACGCTGGGCCTGCGCAAGACATACACTCTAGGCGCCCGTAGCTCAACTGGATAGAGCGTCTGGCTACGGACCAGAAGGCTGAGGGTTCGAATCCTTCCGGGCGTACTATCGTGAGCCAGGAATTTCACAGAAATGGCGCATTCGTCTAGGGGTCTAGGACGCCGGCCTCTCACGCCGGTAGCAGGGGTTCGAATCCCCTATGCGCTACACTGATAAAGAGAGAGGCGTGACCAAATCACGCCTCTTTTTGTCTATTATCCGCTCTGGATATTATTCGTATGACCATACCACTGTGTTAATGTCTTGCATCAAATGGTTGACTGACGCCGGATAGTGTAGCAATGTGATGTTCTATCCTAACGAAGAGGTTGTGATAGATTACCATTCAGGAGAGAAGCCTCTCTCCTGCGATTGCTTGAGAATTCCGGTCGAGGCCAGAACGCTCATATCCTATTCTTTCCTGGCAATGCGAATAGGCATGGAAAAGTTGGTAAGGAACGTTCAAAAACAAACAGAAATGGCAACCCGATGCCATCCAATGGTTGGAATGAGGGAGATGCTCTGCCGTACCGGGGTCTTCCTTCGCTCCTCCCGATTCACCGCAAACCGTGCCGCACCATATCCGATAAAACCGCCTAACAGAGTATCTGAGAGCCAGTGCTTATCATGGTAGATTCTCGAGACAGAGATAATACCGGCAGCAGAGTAATACACACTTTTGAGTAGCACCTTTTCGGTACGGTTTGCCAGCACGCCGGCAGTTAACCAGCCGATGGTACTGTGTCCTGAAGGAAATGCCCGATAGGGCAACCGCAATCCCGGGGGACTGTATACCTGGGCGCCATCTTCCAGATACGGGCGATGCCTGCCGGTAAGGGTTTTAACAATCGTAGTGGTCAGCCCGCCGGTGATGAACGCTTCCCACAGCAATCGCCCAGTCACCTGCATTTCTGCGTTTTCCCATATATCGCCCGTTGTGTACAACACAGCGGCTAAACCGACCGTCGGCACTCCAAGCCCGGCCCACCTTCCGAATTGCATGATGACATTGTTCCTGTCATCGCGCCATTCCTGCACCTCCATACGCACGTCTGAATCCAACGACATGGACGCCAGTGTTAATGTTGAAATCACCCCAGTCCGGAACCATTGTTCCCGGTTCCAACGGAGAGGCTGTGCATAATAATCGGTCACCGTTTCCTGAATATGGTTAATCCCGGGGAACCGGGACACCCAAGAATTGTCCTCTTCTGTGGGGGTTTGTTGCGCACCGGCGGGAGAGCAGATGAAAATGAACCAGAAATTTGCGAGGAGTACCGCGGAAATGAATCGCGGACGCACAATGATCATAGTTCCGAAATGATGGTTATCCCGATTGGTTACATGACAGGAAAACAGATAGCCGGATTATCGCTTACTCTTCAAAACCTTGGAGATCACCTTTTCGTCCGCTGATCACCTGACCTAATGCCGGCGTGCCGTCACCGATCAATACCAGTGAGACGGCAACCATGAAGAGGGTGAAATCAAATTCCCAGCCCCCGGCAAATCCCTGGGCGAATTTCACCGTAATCATAGCCACAACCATCACAACAGCAATCAAACCGGCAGCGATCCGGGTATACAGACCCGTGAGCACCAATAAACCTCCCAGGAATTCAACCAGTGCCACTACCCAGGCGAAGAATCCTGAGAGCGGGATGCCAATCTTACCGAAGAATCCGATAGTAGATTGGATATCTGTTAGTTTACCGAATCCATGTACAATAAATACGACCCCCAACGCGATTCGTAACAAAAGCGGCGCGTAAGTACTTAACCTATCATTTAATCTGTCTGTCATAGTTATATCTCCTCTCGTTAAGCGTTTTCACTGTAGTTTAATTGCTCGCCAGCTAATTTGACAATATAAAAGTATGAGTCCATTCTAAAAAGTACCCGGAGAGAATTTTAATTTAATATCATTAAGCACTTATTTCTATTATATGATTATTACATCATACGACGCCAGGAGATCACCCGGAATTCTTAATTACTATGCTGGTGTTCAGGTTGACCGGCCAGGACCATAGCGAGTGGCAAGATACCAGAGAAGCAGACCGCCGGCAATCATAGCGGCACAGAGGATTTGCCCGGTTGTAAAGAACCAGAGCACTTTACCCAGATGGGGATCCGGCTGCCGGCAGAACTCGATGAAGAAGCGTACCACCCCATACCCGATAAGATAGAGCCCCGCCAGAAATCCGGGATAGGGAGAACGGTTTCGTATAGTCCAGAGGATGATGAACAGAAAAATCCCTTCAAAAAACCCCTCATACAGCTGAGAGGGGTGCCGGAGTTGGCCGGTGGGATCGGCGGGGAAGTACATGCCCCAGGGCACCGTGGTTATCCTGCCGTAAAGTTCTCCGTTAATAAAATTCCCCAAACGACCGAATGTATATCCCAGAGGAATGGCTGGAATGATAACATCCACAAACCTGAAAAAATTCACGTGATGTTTTCGACTGACATAAATAAACGCCAGCACAACACCGATCACACCTCCATGATAAGACATACCACTGATACCGGTGAACTCGACTCCATTTGTGAAGGAGAGGGGAAGTATGGCTTCCAGCGGATGCCGGAGATAATAGCCGAAATTATAGAAAAGTACGTATCCTAATCTGCCACCCAGGAGCACACCCAGAATCGCCAGCACAAAAAAATGTTCTATGACTTCCTGTGAGTACTCAGTTTCATCTTGTTTCACCCGGTACTGGACCAGCACATAGGTAAGAACAAAGGCAATGACATACATCATACCATACCAGCGGAGTTCAAACCCACCGATTGATACAATAACCGGATCCAGGTTATACGGGATCCGCTGCCACCATTCCCAGAATCCATTCATAGTTTCTCCTTCAGGCCTGCCATTCTCTCTTGCCGGATCGCGGTTCTGTCCATCGGATATTTCGATAGACAAAGATATAATATTATTATCCCAGAGGCAAAACTTTCACGTATGGCAGTTTTTCGGTGTGGTGTCCGACAGCAACCAGGTTTTCATTTCAAAATTTCCATAATATCATTATCCTTTGGGTTATCATACGTATGGAATCCAGGTTATAGTGGAAGGAGAAAGGGAAACAGTGCTATGATTCAACATCCCATGGGAGTTCTGGCGGTTTTGTTAGGAGTGCTGGCTTTATTGTTCACCCTCGACAAACATCCGGTATTCGGAAAGATTTTCAAAGTGATTCCATTGTTAGTTTTTGCATATTTCCTACCTACCATACTGTCGAATGCGGGTATTATTCCTCTGCAATCGCCGCTGTATCAGTTCATTATGGACTGGCTGCTTCCTGCCAGTCTTGTACTCCTGACCCTGTCTGTGGATGTAAAGGCCATTCTCCGTTTGGGACGCAATACTATTATTTTGTTTCTGGTGGGCACCGCAACTATTGTCATCGGAGGCCCACTGGCCTATTTACTCTTTGGCTGGCTGGCTCCGGTAGAGCTCGGTGCGGAAGTGTGGAGAGGTTTGGCGGCCCTCAGCGGCTCCTGGATTGGCGGAGGGGCCAATTTTATTGCCATCGGAAAGAGTGTCGGGGTGCAGGAATCCACACTGGGAATGATGGTGGTCGTGGATGTGGCAGTCGCGAATGTCTGGATGGCTGCTTTACTCTTTTTTGCGGGGCGGAACAACTCCATGGACCAGAAGATCGGAGCGGATCGAACCGCTATCGATGCTGTTCGGGAAAAGGTGGAACAATTCCATGAAGAGGTTGGGCAGCCGACGAATCTCCCGGATCTCCTTCTGATTGCAACCCTCGCCCTGGGAGGCACAGCGGTTGCTCACGCACTTTCTCAGCTTCTGCCGGAGATCGGTAATATTATCAGCAGCTTTACCTGGGTGGTGATTTTTGTCACCACTGTGGGATTACTTATTTCATTTACCCCGTTGCGCAATCTGGAAGGATCCGGCGCCAGCAGTGTCGGTTCGGTGTTCCTCTATCTGTTGGTGGCGACCATCGGGGCAAAAGCCGAATTTGCCCGGGTGGTGGAAGTACCGGGCATGGTGGTGATCGGTGCTGTCTGGCTCAGCTTTCACGCAACCGTAATGCTCCTCACCAGATGGAAGCTGCGTGCGCCTATCTTTTTTGCAGCAGTCGGTTCCCAGGCGAATGTCGGTGGGGCGGCATCGGCCCCGATCGTTGCCAGTGCGTTTCATCCGGCACTGGCGCCGGTCGGCGTGCTTCTGGGGGTTGGGGGATACGTCGTAGGTACGTATGCCGGACTTGTCTGTGCCTTTTTGCTTGAACAGGTGTTTTATATCATTCATTGAAAAAAAGCCCTCCGGCCTTCCGGAGGGCTTTCAAGTTTGCTGCTTTCTTCAGAAGTCAGGCCACGGTGATATCATCATCCAGATACACATCCTGCACTGAGTTCAGTATCTTCACCCCTTCTTCCATGGGACGCTGGAATGCTTTCCGGCCGGTAATCAATCCCATGCCACCAGCACGCTTATTGATTACTGCCGTCCGAACCGCCTGCTGGAAGTCATTATCACCAGACGCGCCGCCGGAATTAATCATGCCGGCACGCCCCATATAACAATTCGCGACCTGCCAGCGGACTCGTTCGATCGGATGATCAGGCACTAATTCGTCATAAACCTTGTCATGAGTTCTGCCAAAGCTCCCGTATTCTTTGGCCATCGCAGGATAACCGCCATTGTTGGTTGCCTGTTTCTGTTTGATAATATCCGCTTCAATCGTCACGCCCAGATGATTTGCCTGTCCGGTGAGATCAGCGGACGTATGATAATCCGTGCCACCGATCTTGAATGCGGCGTTGCGTAGATAAGCCCAGAGTACGGTCACCATACCTAACTCGTGCGCATAGCGAAAGGCCTCACTGATTTCCTGAATCTGCCGATCGGACTCCTCAGAACCATAGTAGACGGTTGCACCAACGGCCACCGCGCCCATATCGAAAGCCTGTTCAATACTGGCGAACAGGATCTGGTCGTAGGTATTGGGATGGGAGATCAATTCATTATGATTGAATTTCAAAATGAAGGGGATCTTATGAGCATATTTCCTGGAGACACTTCCTAATACCCCTAACGTTGACGCAACGGCGTTGCATCCACCTTCCATAGCCAGTTTCACGATATTCTCGGGATCAAAATAGTCCGGGTTGGGCGCGAACGACGCCGCAGCAGAGTGTTCAATGCCCTGATCGACCGGCAGGATGGACACATATCCCGTACCACCGAGTCGTCCGTGGTCTAAAATAGCCTGCATATTACGCATTGTACGGGCGTTTCGGTCCGTAGCCGCCACCACCCGGTCAACAAAGTCCGGACCCGGCAGATGGAGCCGGTCTTTGGAGACACCCCGGCAGGAATAGTCCAGCAACGAATCTGCTTCATCTCCCAGGTACTCTACAATGTTGTCATTCATACATCCTCCTAATCCATTACTTGAAGTTATCAGTGCAATTTTTCGCCCGTTTTCTCAATTATCCATCCAGCCTGTAATTATATGAATTTTCCCCAAGAAATAACAGGCCGGATTGTACATTTTCCATGGTCAAATACAACAATTCAGCAATCAGAGAGGGCAGAGAAGAAAAGAAAAAACACTTCAGGGAAGAATTTCGGTATCTCGTAATAACAAAAGGATACTTGCGTGGTTCACAATAACATATTTTTCCTGGTCAATTTCGACCTCAATCGCATTTTTCCGTAAAAAAACCGCAAAATCTCCCTCGCTGGCCTGGAGAGAAATGTAACGGATATCACTTTCTTTATGGTGGGTTGTCCATGGTTCATCTTCATCAGCAATATCCGGAATGGGGTAACCTGGTCCGACATTTACAATATAACCACCCTGCACGGACTCTTTTTGCTTCACCCCTTCCGGAAGATAGAGCCCGGATTCCGTCTTGTTGCTTTCCTCCTCCGGTCTGATAAGCACCTTATCCCCGACAACAATGACCTCACGATTCGATTCTGTTTTCATGTACTCTGACAGTCTTTTTACATTGAATTATAATAGAGATTTGCTTGTCACCCTTCCCGTCCCGACGACATTTTATGATAAGCTTCTATAACATCGAATGCAACGAGGTAACCATTTTTTCCAGGAACAGGAGGAGATACCCTGTTCATCAACTTGCATCCTCGTCGCGAGGTTTTTCTCGCCGTATCCTTCGGGACACCCTATTTACAGCCTCTTGAATCCGGCGAATCTCCTGGTGCACCAAATCCTATTGCCAGACCGACGACCCCAGCCCCTGCAAGAATGGCACTGATTTGTACTCCTATCTCCTGCAGCGCAATCACTCCCGCCAGCCCATACAGGGAGTAACTCACGATATTCTCCATCAGCGGTACCATCGTTTTAGCACGCTGTTTCTTTGGATCAGTGTCCGGCAAGGATTCCAACGGTTTGATACGGGTCAGTAAAATCCTGCGAATAATTCGATAGATAATTCGTGTCACCAGGAAGATCAGGAAAATAATTAGAATCGAATCGAGCCAGCTCAGAATCACCACCGGGTCAGCAATAATTGTAACCAGCCTTTCCCACAACTTTGAGACTAATTGCACCTGAGATGCCCTTTATTGTTTGATATCCTTGAAATCAGCGTCCTGGATGTCGTTTGCATCAATGTCATTATGTGGATTTTCCTGCCTGCCTTCAACCTTATTGTCTCGTTCAAAATAGGCCCCATTCTTTAATACCTTATACGCCTGCCAGGCTAAGAAAATAATTATCAGCCAGAGCACTACTCGAATCATGTTCGTTCCTCTTAGGGTCTTCTAAGTTAATGAAGGATTATAGAATTTCGTCCCCGAGATCGGCTGGCGGATAGTCTGAATAAGCTCTTCGAGATCCCCGACATCATGAACAAAATCGATTTCTGTGGCATTAATTATCAACAAAGGACTATGATTGTACTGGAGAAAATACTGATTATACACCTGATTCAGCTGGTCGATATATTCCGGTGTGATCCGATTCTCGAAGGATCGTCCTCGCTGCCGGATATTTTTTACCAACCGTTCCGTATCCGCCTGCAAGTAAATTACCAGATCGGGTTCCGGAATATCCTTTTCCAATAAATCCGCGATTTTTTCATAGAGTATCAATTCTTTGTCACTCAGATTCACAAATGCAAATAACCGGTCTTTCACAAACATATAATCTGTAATCAGTAAACGGTGAAATAACTCGATTTGTTGCAATTCCTTTTGCTGACGATATCGACTGAGTAAAAACCAGAGTTGGGTTTGAAATGCAAACCGTTCCCGGTCGGTATAAAAATCCTTTAAAAAGGGATTATCATCAAAGTTTTCCATTACCAGTTTTGCCTTCAGCCGTTCACTTAACAGTGTTGCCAGACTGGTCTTCCCTACCCCGATCACTCCCTCAATAGCAATGTAGTAGAGGTTTCGCATCTTACATGATATGATCATATAATTGAATAAGACTGCCATCAGGACATACCTTGAGAAGATCAGCAATGGTTTCATCGTGAATCGGGCTGATAAATCCGGGGATCATGTGACTCAACGGCACCAGAACAAATTTCCGTTCATGGAAGCGCTCATGGGGGATCTTCAAATCCGGCTCATCAATCACCCGATCACCATAAAATATGATATCAATATCTATCTCCCGGGGGCCCTTTTTTCTCCGCTGTTTCCTGCCCAGGTCTTTCTCGATTCGTTTCGCAGCCTGTAATAATTTCCGTGGAGATAATTTTGTTCGTGCGGCCACCACCATATTCAGGAAGAGATCTTGATCCGGATCGTCTACAGGCTGTGTTTCATAGACCGATGATTTGTCAAAGACCGTTATTTCCGGCTGTTTGTCCAGCGCATCGAGGGCATTTTCCAGGTAGGTGAGCCGATCCGCAATATTCGATCCCAGGGAGAGAACAATGAATTGCCCTTCCTTTTGCTGTTCAGGTGTATCGTTCCCGTGCGATCTGGACTTCGACATAATCCAATACTCCTTTGATGGGAGCATTCGGTTTTCGAACACTCACTATTACCTTGTCAATTGTTTGAAAACGGTGAAAAATGCGTTGGACAATTTCACCGGCTAATGCCTCGATTAAATAATACTTCTGCCCGGTCACAATTTGCTCTATGAGGCTGTACACTTCGTTGTAATTAATGGTTTTACTCAGTTTATCCGATTCGATGGCTTCGGAAAGATCGGTATACAATGTTGTATCCACCTCGAACCGCGCCCCCAACGTGTTCTCCTCAGATTTCACGCCGTGATATCCATAAAAAACCATATTCTTGATGTGAATAGCGTCCATAAAATACTTAAAAAACTATCTAATTTCCGCTCAGGAAGCAAATTGATTCTGGTTGTCATCCAATTTTCGAAACCGCTTGAAAACTATTTGGAAAGAAAATATTTCACATTAACATATACCAGCTTATTCTCAACTATACAAGACTCGTACTCATGAAAAAGACCATGAAAGAGGATCTCCCTCAAATCATAGAGGAGGCAAGGACGGCGCAGCGAGCCTGGTCACAGGTTCCGGTGAAGACGCGGGCAAAACGTATTTTACCGATCAGAGATTATCTCGTACAGTATTCGGATGACATCGCTCATCTTATCCATCAAGTCACCGGCAAACCCAGGATTGACGCATTCACCACCGAAGTGCTTTCGACCGCCAATGCCGTACGATATTATACCAGCCATGCCTCAAAATTTTTCCAGGTAGTCTTCGAATCGGGGCTCCGCATGATCTCAGATTGGGCACCTTCACCCGTACATCCCTGAAACCAACTATTACCGGGGATCTTTCATAATTTCTTGTATACATCAACTGGTCACGGACACGTTCTTTGATTGGTCTGTATACCCTGAGATCCTATTCGCATTGAATTTCAACGGTTAGTGCCAGGGGTATGCGCCGCCTTGTATTACCAGGGAAGTACATTTCCATTGGAGTGCCAGAAGGTGCCGGATAGCGAGGCATCTAACTTTTCCAGCATGTGCATCATCCCATTGACACTCTCTTCCACACTGATCCGGGCTGAGGCACCACCCATATCTGTTTTCACCCATCCGGGGTGAAGGATAATGACATCGATCCCGTTATCTGCCAGGTCTATTGCCATGGATTTGCCGGCCATATTCAAAGCCGCTTTGCTCATGCGGTAGGCATAGGCCCCCCCGCTTCGATTATCGTCAATTGATCCCATCAACGAGGTGATCAATGCGATTTTACTGCGCCCTTCGGATCGGGTGAGTTGGTTCAGAAACGCACGAATGGTGCGCAACGGCCCCACACTGTTGATGTTGAGTACCTCCAACACTTTCTGGGTATCGAGAGTTTCGAGTCCCGCACGTCCCATCACGCCGGCATTATGGATAAGAACATCCAGCGAAATTTCATCCAAATCATCAGCCAGCTTGTTCACCGAATCGTCGCTTCTGACATCCACCTGATGAATGGACAGCCGATCCTCAGCGGTTTCCCGGAGTCGATGGAGGTCCTCCGCTTTCCCGGGTTGCCTGGCAGTGGCAAACACTCTGGCATTCCGTTGGAGCCACTGGCGAACCCACTCGAGCCCTAACCCGCGATTTGCGCCGATCACCATCACGTTCTGAGTATCACTCATTGTCGCCTCCTTTGCTCCTCCTGGTGTTGTCGATCGGAATCGATTTGATGCTTTCAACGATCCGGTACTGCACAGTGAATCCAGTCCTCCGATCTGTTTTCATTGGCACTGCTCCTGTTGATATTCAACAGGATATGCCGGCGGGTTTCCACCGGGCCCTTTCAGATAATGGTTCATCCAGCGCATTAACCGGAGATTGTGATCCAGCCGGTGTGCAGCGTATCGGTATCCATGCCCCTCATCCGGATAAAACACCAAACGCACCGGAGCCTCATTCCGGACCTTTAAGAACCGGTAGAGCTCCAGTGATTGACCGGGATGCACACGAGTATCCTCTTCCCCATGCGTGATGAGCAGGGGAGTTTCCGCCCGCTCCACATAGTAGATAGGACTCGCTTCCAGATAGTGCTGCCAGTCTTCCCAGGGCCAGGTGGAGTCATGCACCAAAGAGAGCTCCCAGGGGATATCGGAGGTCCCGGTCTTCGAGATCTTATCACTGATTCCAAAGACCATCACACTCGCCGCAAACCGGTCCGAGTAATGGGTGGCGCACCAGGCGGAAGCGTAGCCTCCGTAGGAGCCCCCGGTTATACCAATCTTCCCCTTCTCTGCCAGCCCGATGTCCACGAAGTGATCCACGGCATCAACCAGATCATCGAATTCTTTGCCGGCCGGATCGTTCTGACTTAATTTGGAAAACTTTACTCCGCGCCCGGTACTCCCTCGATAATTCGGGTAGAACACAGCAAATCCCTGGGATGCCCCGACCTGACCCGGATCGGCGTAGCTGGTGAGCCATCCGTTGGCATCATGCGACTCCGGTCCTCCATGTACCGAAAGGATGAGTGGATATTTTTCCTCCTCGTTATAAGCCACCGGCTTGATTAAAATGCCATATACCTTCAGACCGTCCCGGGCCTCCCAGCTCACCACCTCCTGCTCACCGAACTGTTTTTGTGTTAACCAGGGATTATGGTGGGTCAGGCGTTGTATTTTCGATCCGCGTTCGGAATAATACACCTCATCAGGATGGCGGGGAGTTTCGGCGTCAAAAGCCACTGCTTTTCCGTTTGCAGCCACAGAAAAATCTTCCAGCACAGGTCCCCCGGTCGGAAGAAGTGTTCTCTGTTGGGAACCATCTCTGCGAATTTGGTTGAATGTGGTCCATACATTTTCATTACCGATATACACGATGGTATTCTCATCTTTCCACGCAAGCGAACTCACGTGCCCCTGATAATCAGGCAGGATATTCTTCAATTCTCCATTGAGGCTGCTTGCCACCATGAGCCGCCCCTCCCGCGGATCATGGATATCGATTCCGGATACCAGCGCCAGATACTCCCCGGTCGGATTCCAGGCCATATCACCCAGTTTCCCGGGGTTCTGTATTTCCGTGACGATTTCACCGGACTTCACATCAACGATTTTTACCCGGCGATACATATAATGGTCATCAATCAGGGAAGTCGGGGCCAGCGCCAGGGCAAGGTTTTCTCCGTCCGGACTCCAGTGTAGTTCGGAAACGGACCCCGGTAAATCCAGTACCCGCTTGGCAGGCGTTTCAGCAGTCACATCCGCAATCCAGACCTGCACAGGACGCCAGTCTTCCTCAAAGATTTTCTGATTAAAGCCCTTCTTTTCGAATTTCTTCTCCCGTTCCTTTTTCGCTTCCTTCGCCAGAAAGGCAACCTGGTTCCCATCAGGACTCCAGGAGTAGGAAGTGATATCAGTTTCATGTTTCAGGATCTTTTTCGCTTCACCGCCTGTCAGGGGAATTTGATACAGGCATTGTGTTTCCTCTCCCTTTTTTTCCGAGAGAAACGCTATCTTGTGTCCATCCGGAGTCCACTGGATCTCTGATACCCGAATCTCACCAGTGATATAGGGGCGGGAGTTGCCTGCGGTATCGACCACGTGAAGTTCATACCATGCCGAGCCGTCGTCTTCTTGAAAGGGATCGCGCTGGCCTGTGAGCGCATAGGCAATCTGAGTACCATCCGGAGAAATTTTCACATCATTGACATATCGGAGCCTGGCAACATCATAGGGCGTGAACCCCTGATTGTTTTCACCTGAAACTGGAGCGGCCAGCAGTGTAATGCTGAATATCCAGACGACCCCGAAGAGCAATCTCCAATTTTTCTTGGAATTCATAAGTGAGCAATTCATAATAACAGCTCCTTTCTTCAGTGCACAATGAAAACTCACGGTATCAGGCAATAACTGCGTTCCGGTGACCTCAGTCCGGTAACGATAAATCGGGTTTATTTTTGAAGTCGGGTAATTCCACAGGGTGTTCTTTCAATTGGTGCAGGACCACTTCTATGGCTTTATCCAGCTGAAGATCTCTTCCTTCGGCATAATCCTGTGGAGTAATTTCCACCTCAATATCCGGTTCCGTGCCATGGTTTTCCACACCCCATCCCACGTCCTCGAACCAGAAAGAGAACTCGGGTTGGGTGGCAAGGCTCTTATCAACCAATCGATGCCGTGGATAAATCCCGATCACCCCACCCCAGGTGCGTTTTCCTATGAGGGGGCCCAATTCCATCAATTTAAATGAATGGCTGAAAATGTCCCCATCCGATCCGGCCAGTTCGTTTGTAATCGCCACAAGAGGGCCCAGAACTGATTCTGTCGGATAGGGCTCCGGTTTTCCCCACCGCTGCACATCGTATCCTATCCGCTTGCGTGCCAGTTTTTCCAGAATCAACTGGGATACGTGCCCCCCTCCGTTAAACCGCACATCCACTATCAAGGATTCTTTGTGCAGCTCTGCCAGATAGTACCGATGGAATTCGGCGTATCCACCCGGCCCCATACTCGGAATGTGGACATAGCCGACCCGTCCCGCTGTTTGGTCGGTAACATACTGACGATTCCGTTCTACCCATTGGCGATACCGTGCTGATGTTTCATCCTTCAGTGTCTTTGTTTCTATCGAAAAGACCTCTTGAGTCTCCCATTTCGTGAAGGTTAATTTCACTTCCGTTTCCGATTGATTGACCAGCAGCATCTGTGGTGGAGAAGACTTCGATACTCGCTGGCCATTCACAGACAACAACAAATCTCCCTCTTCGACCCGGCTGCCCACCTGGCGAAGTGGAGAATCACTGTCCTGCTTCCAGGAATCACCCTGCACAATGTTCTTCACTTGATACGCCCCGGCATCTGGCATATACATGAACTCTGCGCCCAGGAATCCCTGCTTATAATCGGGCGAACTCGGATAATCGCCGCCCAACTCATATGCGTGAGACGTTCCCAGCTCTCCCTGCATTTCCCAGACCAGATCAGAAAACTCCGAGCGCGAAGATACCTTGTCGAGAAGCGGTTGATAACGCTGGTACACCCGCTCCCAGTCAACACCGGACATATCTTCCGTCCAGAAGTGCTCTCGCTGCAGCCGCCAGATCTCGCGAAACATCTGCTGCCATTCCCGCGGTGGAACCACCGAGACCTTCATTCGCCTCAGGTCGACCCATCCACTCTCCCGTCCCGGAGACGTGCCTTTTTTATGCTTCCGTAACGGTTCTATGGGCAAAATTCGCAAACGATTTTTTGAACGATATACAAGTGTTTCACTCTCCCGGGAGACCTTAAAACTCGTCACATTTTTTGCGACCACTTCCTTTTTCTGTTTGTTGAAATCATAGTACTCGATGGTTGCCTTCGCTGATGGTGTGGATGACCAGGATTTGTTGAGTGATCCTTGAATTGGCATGGAACTGAAAAGTACCTTATTCCTCACCCCCCACACCTGCTGATATCTGGCTTCAGGCACCGGAAATTCCACAATCCGGTCCGCGATGCCCTCAAAGTCTATTTCCACCGTGCCGTTTTCGCCCAGGCCATTCTTCTCGCTCCCCGGATTTGTATCGGAATTATTCTTCTTCTTACTCGGCGCGGCAGGTTGGGGAATAAATGGTGAAGGCAGGTCCTTTTGCAGGGTAATCAAATACGGACGCGCTCCCCTGGGAAAATTCAGATCGAAATACATGCTGTCATATACAGGATTGAACTCCCGGTAGGAGAGGAAATAGAGGTATTTACCTCCCGGATCGAAGGAGGGGTGGACATCTCTGAACCGTGGTGGAGTGATCCGCCGGATATCCCCCGAATTGAGATCCGCTATCCTGAGAGAATAGGTCTGCTCCGTTTCCGCACAACTATAGGCTAACCACCGGCCGTCGGGCGACCAGGCAATTCCCCTGATCCGCCGATAATCACTGCGATCAATAATTTTCCTGGTTTTTTCCTCCACATCGATGATCATGACCTCATGCCGATGATTCGAGACCGCTACCTTGTATTCCGTTGGAGAAGGCACCAGAGACAGAGGACGCCCGCAATCCAGGTGGCTTAAACGGTCAGGATCTTGTGTGATATCCTCACCGTAAAGTTCCAGCACTTCTTCTCCCTCGGCATCCGAAACAGTGATGAAGGTGCTGCCGTCATACATCCAGTTCGAATGCTGATAACGCCCGCCGTCCGCTTTGCCGATTTGTTCCACCGCGCCTTCCCAATTCGCGAAGGTATAACTTTTCCCCCGGTGAGTGGTAACAAGAGCATGCCCTGCCGGATGAATATTGTATTCTTCCAGATATTTGGCGGAATCCACAAATTTTCTATTCCGCTGCACACGCGGGCTGTGATATTCCACAGAAATCTGTCGGGTGCTCCCGGCGTCTATGTTATAGAGATACAATTCCCCGCCGGCGTGATAGACAATTCGCTGCCCGTCGGTGGCAGTGTTTCTGACATAAAATTCAGCGTGGCCGGTATGCTTCCGTATATCACTCCCATCCAATGCTGTGGAGTAGAGATTTCCAACCCCTTCGTGATCAGAAATAAAATAGATGCGGTTGTCAATCCAGAGTGGCGAAGTCAGATTAGAATCGAGGTTTACCAGGCGTTCATAATCGCCGTCACCCTGCGTGTCGATCCAGAGGACCCCCACCGTGCCACCACGATACCGTTTCCAGCGAGCCGGTTCACCAGTATTGCGTCCTATGACAGTTCCTTTTTCCGGTCCATAGGCAATGGAATGCGCTAATCCGCAGGGAAGTTTTTCTGGTGCGCCTCCATCAGGATCAACCTCCCAGAGAGTGTAAAACCGGTTGAAAGGCTGGGCTGCGTTACTTGCGAAAATTACCGTGTTGCGGTGATGGTTCCAGGCGACAACATAAGAGTAACCACCTAAATAGGTGAGCCGTGTCACTTCACCACCGGCAGCCGGCATTAGATAAATCTCATTTTCCCCCTCCTCCTTTCCGGTGAACGCCACATATTTCCCGTCCGGTGAGAAAAAGGGCCGGGAGACTTCCCCCTGGTTCGAGGTCAGCCGGAGTGCGGTCCCTCCACTGGCTGGGACCTGCCACAGGTCATCTTCACTGGTGAAAATAACTGTATTTCCATGTATGGTGGGATACCGATAATATCCGGATTGCGGCATATCTGCTCCGAGTTTTCCCTATTATCGAGAGTGTTTAGAAAACATGCGTCTGATACAAGTTGGTGCACCTGGCTTCTGTTTAGTATGGAGAGAAGATATAAGCAAAATTTAGTCCGCTATTTGGACAGATATATTTTATATTTTCTTTGTCCCGTCGTCACGGGATCTTCGAGGCGTTTTCTAAATAGACTCATTATCGAATTACTTGTTCAAAATCTTCAGCAGGATAAAGGTAAACGAATATCGTGTTACTCGTTAAGGGAAAATGCCCAATTCCCGGTAAGACCGTGCTATTTTATTTATCGAGACAATAAATGCAGCTGTGCGTAAATCAACGGATTTTCCATGATACTCTCGAACGGTATGCATTTCCTGATATGCTTGAATCATGGTATCCTCCAGCCCGGAATTGACAATATCCTCTTCGGCCGGTCCTTCAATAATTTCCTGCCGCCGGGCAGGATCTAACTGTTTATCTGTTAACCGCTCGAACGCACTGACAATCCGCTGATTGGAGGATTCTTCGAACCGCTTCTCCATTCGACCGTACCTGACATGGGACAGATTTTTCAGCCATTCAAAATAGGAAACCGTCACGCCGCCGGCATTTAAGTAGAAATCCGGGATCAGAAGGACCCCGCGCTCCTTCAGAATATCGTGTGCCGCCGCTGTCACCGGTCCATTAGCAGCTTCTCCAATGATGTTCGCCTGAATCCGATCCGCATTCTCCCGGGTGATTTGATTCTGCAGGGCAGCAGGAATAAGAATGTCACAGGGATATTCCAGGAGTTCGGCTGACTCGGCGATATTCTCGGCTCCCGGAAAATCGAAAATGGATTCATGTTCCCGGCGATGTTCGACGACTTCGTCCACGTCCAACCCATCTGCATTATAAATTCCGCCCTCGTATTCAGAGACCCCGACCAGGGTCGCACCTCCTTCTTGCATGAATTTCGCGGCATGATACCCGACATTCCCCAATCCCTGGACAATAAATGTTTTATCCCCCAATCCGGGATGCAATCCCAAATCCTTCATATCGTCCGAATCCTGGCACACTTCGCGAATACCGAAATACACCCCCCGGCCAGTTGCTTCAATCCGGCCCCGCACGCCTCCCTGGCTCACCGGCTTCCCGGTGACACACGCCAGTGTATTGAGATCGTCCTCAGAAAGCGCCGTATACGTGTCGGCAATCCACGCCATCTCCTCCGGCCCGGTTCCGTAATCCGGAGCCAGCACATCGATCCCCGGACCAATAAAATTCTTTTCATGGAGCTCATAGGTATACCGGCGGGTTATTCGCTCCAGTTCTTCGGTAGTATAGTTGTGGCGTGAAATCTTCACCCCACCCTTTGCTCCACCATACGGCACATCCACCAGCGCACACTTATAGGTCATAGAAGCCGCCAGTGCTACCACTTCGTCCTCATCCACACTCATGGCATACCGCACCCCGCCTTTGACGGGGCGCTTATGATGACTATGCTCCGCCCGCCAGGCATGAATAACTTCAATCTGACCAGTTGCACGCTTCACCGGAAAAGTGATATGATAGACAGCGTTGCAGGCCTTAATTTGTGTAAGGAGTCCCTCCGGGTGCTCCAGGTAGGGTACCGCCTTATCAAAGCCCCGGTTGACCTGATCGTAAAATCTGAACTTGGAAGACATTAGTTAGACATTTCCTGCCTCAAACTGCTCCGGGCTCATGCGATCGCTGAATGGTTCGTTGATTTACAATTCCTTTCTTGTTTATCTGTATCAACTTATACCTAAGTTGAGCGATACGAGCTTCGCGAAGTATCGCTGTACTTACGGAATTTGGGTTATACAAATATTACGAATTATAAATTATATTTAAATGAATTTCAATGCATATTCACCGGGGAAAGTAGCGGGTCCATTTGTATCAGCAAGTCCATTATGTAACTATGAACAGGATGATTAATATCCCAACTCTGAGGTAAAGATGCCAGTTTTAGTGACAGGTGCCACCGGACATATCGGCAATACAGTGAGTCGTATCTTAATCGATCAGGGACGGGAGGTTCGGGCACTGGTCCGTTCCACCAGTGATACCCGGTCACTGCGGGATCTTGACCTGGAAAGAGTGGAGGCAAACATCCTCGTCCCCGAATCGCTGGAGCAGGCTGTCCGCGGATGCAACGTTGTGTATCACGCAGCAGCAGTGCATAAAACCTGGTCGGCAAATCCGGAACTGGAAATTATCCGCCCGGCGGTGGAAGGAACTCGGAATATTCTGCAGGCAGCAAAGCAGGCGCGAGTGAAAAAGATCATCTATGTCAGTTCGGCCGTGGCCATGGGAGGCGGTGACACATTTCATCACCAGCGCAGTGTTGATGATTGGTTTCCGAACCCGAAACTCCCCTGCAATATTGCAAAAACACGTTCCGAACAGGTTGCTCACCAACTGGCAGAAGAGTTGGAGCTCAACGTCGTGTTTGTATTACCCGGCATGGTGCTGGGTTCGCATGATTATAGCATCACTCCATCAACGGCATTTGTTCGTGACTTTTTACGCGGAAAAATCCCCTTTTATTTCAACGGCGGATTCACTGTGGTCCATGTTGAGGATGTTGCCCGGGGAATGCTGCTCGCCGAAACACGGGGATTGAGTGGTTCGCGATATATCCTTGGCGGTGATCAAATTACAGTGCAGGAGTTGTTGAATCAGCTGGCAGAAATGACCAAACGATCTGCTCCCGCTCTGAAATTCAGCAAACAAAAGGCAAAAATAATTTCGTATCCTATGAAATGGACGGCACAAATTACCCGATCCCCCGCAATGCTCACCCCGGCGTTTGTTGAAGATCACTTCGACAGATATTTCAATTTCAGCTCAGAACGCAGCCGGGAAGCTCTCGGCTATGAATACCGGGCACTCCTCCGGGTTCTGGAAGATACCATCAATTGGCTGATCAATCAGGACGTGATCTCTCCGAATATCCGGGAGATAGAAAACCTGTAAGCTTCAGGGGTCCCCATTACCGCATGGGCCATTCCACACAGAAGATCCGATAAATTTATCCCGCTTTGCAGTCGCATCCATCCCTTGGGACGGGATTATTCTTCAGCGTTTGCGAGTACCGAGGCAATTTTCGGTTCCAGCTCTTCCCAGGGAAAACAGCAGCTGCGCTTGATGGTTATCTGATTCTGATACAACAGCACGGTGGCAATGCCCTTAATTCGGTATAATCGTGCTGCCAGAGGATTCCGCCGGGCGTGGTCCACCCCTTCGAAAACCTGCCTTTTCTCAAAGAACATACCTCGGGGCATTGGAAAGGTCCGACGGATATCGTCGCGTTTTACAGACTGTATCTCATCTGACTCCCACTCATCTCGCAGTATCTGTTCAACACTCGGAACTATTGTGTTCCATCTGGCCCGGGGGAACTTTTTTAACCGGAGTTTATGCCGGAGAATGTGGATAGCACTGATTCCGTCAATCCGGCTCAACCGGGTTACAATGGCCTTCGGATACTCCCGCCTGCCCGGTTTATAGCGCTCAGACATCATGGTGGTTAACTGTTCACGCGTATAATAATTCACAATATTCGGATTTGGTGGAAATTCTCGAAGTATCATACCAAAAGATACACCTCGTCTTTCCGATAGTCGAGGGATACAGGGTTTTTGGGGGGATTTCTCAGCCCGGTTATCGTTGCCGGATGGAATTGGTACTACTCCATCACCGGCACCGCACATCGCAATTGTGCTTGCATTACCCGGAAATAAAAAAGCATCCCGGGAGCTCGGGATGCTTTTTGAGTCGAAGCTTCTTACAGTGTGGCTTACTCCATTGTCGCGACTTCTGCGCCTTCCGGAATCCAGGAATGAATCAGGTCCTGATGATCCTGCGCCCAGCTGCGAACCACGTCTTCTATATCTTGATCCTCCCGTTCCCGGACATACACCATGAGATCCGCCAGCTGGGGATCAGTGAAGTGCATGTTTTCAAGGAACTGCGCCAGTTCGGGTTTATCCTGGCGCAGGTTCTCACGGCCCATGATGTGAATATTGCCTGTTTGCCACATCATCTTATCCGCATCCTGTTTCAGGAACTTCAGATCCCATTGCCCGAACATCCAGTGCGGTTTCCAGCCGGTGACCGCAATCCAGTCTTCTCTTCTGATTGCCCGTTCAAGAGCAGAAATCATCGCCGGGCCACTCGATTCGATTAACTCAAAATCCAGATTATACTGGTCAATGACCTGTTCGGTGGTTCCCATAATTCCGGCACCGGGATCAATACCGGTGATTTCGCCGTCAAACCTGCCCGCATACTCATTTAATTGATGAATGGAGTCAATCGTAACATAGGTGGGCACCACCAGACCGCTCTGGGTGCCTTCGTAGATATACCCCAAATCGGTGAGACGATCGCCAAATTTTTTCATATACTCCTGATGTAAAACAGGGAGCCACGATTCCATAAAGGCATCGCGATCCCCTGATGCCACGGCCGTATAGGCTGGGCCGGGATCGGCAGCGGTAATTGTTACATCATATCCCATGTTATCTTCCAGCACGACTTTGGCCAGATTCGTATAATCAACCCCTTCGACCCAATTCACGTAGACAAGTTCGGCGGTTTTCCCGCCCTGTTCAGTGGTGCACCCAAGAAACACAGTGACCCCTGTGAGTGCGAGAACCATTAATAAACCACGAATAAATTTCTTCGTACTTATCATATATTTCCTCCTTATGTTCTGTTTAAGATTGCTGTCTACCTGCTCCCAGCGCCTGGGTGATACGATCCAGAAATATTGCCAGAATTACAATGGCAATACCACCTTCGAATCCCATGCCGACCTGGACGGTGGTAATCCCTTTATACACGACTCCACCGACTCCACCTGCACCGATCATTGCAGCAATGACAACCATGGATAAAGCCAGCATAATGGTTTGATTCACCCCGGCCAGGATAGTAGGTGTTGCCAGCGGCAACTGAACCTTAAATAACAGCTGCCGTTTGGTGGAGCCAAATGCCTGGGCGGCCTCCACCACTTCCTCATCCACCTGCCGGATCCCCAGGTTGGTCAGCCGGACCGCCGGGGGCATAGCGAAGATAACCGTCGCCACCACACCGGGGACTGCTCCCAGGCTGAAGAACATTACCGCAGGAATTAAATAGACAAACGCCGGCATGGTCTGCATGAAGTCGAGGATTGGCCGGACTGCATGATGCACCGCATTATTCCGTGAGGCCCAGATACCAATCGGAATGCCAATGGCCAGAGCCACCAGGGCAGACGTTCCCACCTGCGAAAGCGTGACCATTGTCTCCTCCCAGTATCCCATGGATTCAATCAGCAACAAACCGATCAACGAAAAGAGACCGACCCCGCGTCCGGCTATCCACCAGGCCAGTATCGATAAGAGGAGAATCGTAACAACGGTTGGCGGGAAGAGTAGCGCCGCCTCAAATCCGGTCATCATGGTATCCAGCATTGCCGACAGGGCATCAAACACCGGCTCCAGATTAATGGTCAGCCAATCGATGATCGCTTCAACTGCTCCTCCAATATTAAGATTTATCATCTTGCACCTCCTCTGCGTCAGAAGCCTGGACATCGTCAGAACTAAACATCTCTTTCGGGGTAGTGCCCATAATTTCAGCAATAACCGAGGCTCTGGCGACTACCCCTTCCAGCCGGCCATTTCCATCTACTACCGCGATTGGCACACGCGATTCCCAAACCAGGGGTAACAAATCGGCCACCGGAGTATCTGGTGATGTGGTCGGAACGTCAGTATCGATACCTTCTTCAAGCGAGTGTTTATCCTCGCGCTGCAATTTCACCGCCTCATCTATATGAATAACACCACGAAACTGCTTTTCCACACCGGTGACCGGCAGCGAATCCACGCCCAGTTTCCGCATTCTCCGAATCGCCACACCCGGGCCATCCTTGGTAGACACCACGCGTTCCGGATGTTCGAACATGAGTGCCTGTGCAGTGATCACTTTACTGCGGTCCACATTTTCCACAAATGATTCCACATAGTTATTTGCAGGCTGAGTGAGAATTTCTTCCGAAGTTCCCACTTGTACAATCCACCCCTCTTTCATAATGGCAATACGGTCACCGAGCTTCAGGGCTTCATCCAAATCATGGGTGATGAACACAATGGTCTTGTGCATTTCGGACTGCAGATCCAGCAGTTCATCCTGCATTTCATTCCGGATCAGCGGATCCAGAGCACTGAACGCCTCATCCATGAGAAGTATCTCCGGATTTGTCGCCAGCGCTCGTGCCAATCCCACCCGCTGTTGCATACCACCACTAAGCTCACCGGTCATCATCTCTTCGTAGCCTTTTAAGCCAACCTGCTTTATCACTTCATAGGCACTCTGTTTCCGTGCTTCTTTATCAACACCCTGTATTTCCAACCCGAAGGAAACATTCTCACTGACTGATCGATGCGGCAACAACCCGAAATGCTGAAAAACCATTGAGGTCTTCGACCGGCGAATCTCGCGCAATTCCTCTTCATTTGCAGCGGTGACATCCATATCGTCAATGTAGACCTTCCCGGTGGTGGGTTCAATCAGTCGATTCAGGCACCGAAGCAGGGTCGATTTCCCACTCCCCGATAATCCCATGACCACAAACGTCTCCCCCCGCTCGACTTCGAACGAATTATCGGTAACCGCCATGGTACACCCGGTCTCTTCCAGTACCTCTTCTTTTGATTTCCCCTGCTTGATACGAGGCATTGCCCTCTCAGGATTGGGACCAAATATTTTATACAAATTTTCTACCCGTATTTTTGGCATAGGCCCTGTCCTTCTCATTTCAATGGTTTCCAGGTACTAGAAATAATACCCGATATTGATATTGTATCGGGTGTTCCAGCCTGCACCGGCTACTCCCTGCCCTAACCCAGTCCCAAAACTATCTGTCAGCCAGGGATGGTTCTTGCCGGAAGCGACATCGAAATACGCAAATACGCCACCTGCCGTTACCGAAAACCCCAGCGTATTTTGCTGAGTATCAATGAAATCCGCATTGGTTTTATCTGTGAATGTATAATCATCATAGAAGGTGATGTTGCTGATAGGACCAATATCCACAGGGAGAGAATAGGCCACACCGAGGACATACATCGATGCCTCGGCCGCTACCGGGTAGGTGCCAAATCCGTAGGCTCCCATTTGAATAATGTCCATAACATCACCCTGATTGTCATAGGCTGTATGATCATAACGAACGTATTCAGATTTTACATTAATCCGACCATAATTTCCATTCAGATGCACTGCCACGGCGTTATGGCTGCCAAATTCCTGCAATTGCGCATTGTAAATACCCCCGTACTGCGCCGAGACACCAATCTCAGAGCTGCCTGGTTCACCATGATCCAGCGTATAAGCCACCCGGCCATTCACCTGATTCCGCTCCTGATTGGCCTGATCATCAGTAGCCAGAATATCATAGGAATATCTGGCGGTATTGTCGGCAAGCTGGTAACCATCATACTCCAGGGTTGCCGGACCATTCGGTTCGGACTGGTTATAAAATGCCAGCGCATAATCAAAATTATTTTGCTGATGGGTAAACTTTATGCCCATATCATAATCATCTTCCAGGCCCATGTAGTAGGGTGTGACAAACCACCAGTTATGCGAGGCATATTTCAGGATACCAAAGGGTACCTGGGAGACACCAATCTGCATCTGCGTTCCTGGTGTAAAATTATATCCGACCCATCCATGGTGGATAAAATGGGTGGAAAACGTCGGATAAAAACGGTACTCAAAATCCAGCAGAACATCACCCGAGGATCCGGAAACATTGATCCGCCAGGTGTCAAAAGTGAACTGCAGGTCAGTCAAATCCATATCGGACTCATAATCCTGCAGCAACAAATTATATCGAACTGCTCCGCCAACAGAAAAGCCATCATCTGCAGCACGGATCTTTCCTGTATCAATACCCCACATCAAAAGCACTGTTAACAATACTACCAGCACACTTCGCAAGCCTCTGGTCAGATAATCCATGTTCCTCCTCTTTCTTTGACTGATTCCACTTACCTTTTTACCGTTGCATCAAAAATTTCTTATTTTCATGACATTCCAAAACCTATTGATTTTTAATAAAAATTTAAAGCCTTAATCCGAATATATTTCTCTGAGCACTTTAAAAATCCTTAATTTCTCCTTGTATCATTTTCCCGGGGAACGCTCTATTCTGACTATCTGAACACTGTTATTTATGACCATGAGGCCAGCATCGGTATGTCGTCAGCGCAGATGACAACAGAGAGGGATAAAACAGCGGGGGCATCACCAACGATGCGTCATGTATAATTACTATGGAGGCAGGTGCTATATGGTTTTTTTAAAATAATCCGGAAATCGATATATCGACTCCATAGATGAATCGGCGCCGTCAAATAGGATCCGTCAGGCTTCGATGAGACTTACTTCCAAGTAAATCAACAATACCAGGATTCTGCGGGTGTTTAGAAAACAGGGAACAGATACAAAATACTGACTTTGACTCAGGATTCTGTATAATGAATATCAGATAAGTCGCGTAATCTCTGTGCCGCCGACTCGGCGGTAATATCACGTTGCGGATTTGCCAGCATCTCATATCCCACCATAAACTTTTTTACAGCAGCCGAACGAAGAAGGGGGGGATAGAAATGCATATGGAAGTGCCATTCCGGATGCACTTCACCATCAGTTGGTGCCGGATGGCAACCGGCCGAATACGGAAAAGAGGCCTCAAAGACGTTATCGTACCTGATGGTAATTCGGTGCAGAATCTCCGCCAACGCTGCTTTCTCAGACTGTGTTAAATCCAAAAAACTTTCGAAGTGTCGTTTGCTGGCCAGCAGCGTTTCAAATGGCCATACCGCCCAAAACGGCACCACTACCAGAAAATCATCATTCTCGACGACCAGGCGTTCCTTCAATGATCGCTCCACCTCGATATACTCGCACAGCAGACATTTACCATGGGCGTCCAGGTACTGCCGCTGCTGCCGGAGTTCCTTCGCCGGCTCCACAGGGATGGAGTCCTGCGCCCAAATCTGACCATGAGGATGCGGGTTACTACACCCCATAATCTGACCTTTGTTTTCGAAGATCTGCACATAGTTAATTTCGGTGCGCGCCCCAAGCTGTTCATATTCTTCCGTCCAGAGATCAACTACCTTTTCCACATCCTGCAACTCCATTTCGGGGAGGGTGAGATCATGCCGCGGAGAAAAACAGATCACCCGGCAGATTCCGGGTTCTCCCCGGGCTATCAACAGATCATCCTGTTTGAATTCCTCCGGAGGGGTCGCTGATTTCAACGCACTGAAGTCATTGGTGAAGACAAAGGTCTGCTCATAGTCAGGATTCTTCGCTCCTCCTGCCCGCTCATTGCCGGGACATAAGTAACACTCCGGATCATACTCGGGACGCCGCTCGCTGGGTTTGTCCTCCTGCTTCCCCTGCCAGGGACGTGTTGCCCGGTGCGGGGAAACAAGCATCCATTCGCCGGTCAGCTGATTATACCGTCGATGGGGGTGTTCAGTAAAATCCAGGGTCATCATCTGATTTTCTCCAGGTTGATTCGGCATTACTGAGACTGTTTAGAAAACGCAGAGTTCACAAAAACCGCCAAGGATGCAAAGAAAACATAAGACATTGACCCTGTATTCCGATAAAAAATTTCGCATATGTGTCGTGTATCGAATACATGAAAAGCTGGTTCAACATTGTCTATTGGCTGCCTGTTTTTTAAACACTCTCATTACTATTGAAATATAATAAAATTCACGACTTCATTAAATGCAATCGTTCAGAATTCGTCCGCGCGTGCTGATAAGGGTTACTCGGTTATTCAGGATGGCTCTTTTCTAAAAACCTGTTGATAGTTATATGTACACCAAGCCATTCATGAAT
>CAYPST010000057.1:0-25292 GCA_964413425.1 uncultured bacterium | reverse complement strand
CGAAAACCCTTTAATAGCGGGTGTTTTTGGCATTGCCGGTGTCAAACTTAAGTAAAGCGGAGAAGATGAGCACGAAGATGGCACAGATTGCCACAGATCAAAAAAAATGGGAAAACAGTCAGCATACAGAACAAAGAGACTCCTGTAATCCCATCTGCCCTGTATACAGAAAAATGGGAGGTACCTCCATCCCCGAAGCCCCTCTTGGGGAGTGGTGGGGAGTATCTGTGGTCATCCCCGACGACTCGGGGCAAGTTAGTTTTTCCTGTGTAAATCCCCAATCAAAATTTCGGATGTCCTGAATTTAGGTAGTACTTCTGCGCCATACTGCATGTTTCTGCAAATATTTCAATATCTCTGAGGAGCGAAAACAGATACAAGAAATTATGAGTATTCGTCCCTGCACTCCCGATGATTTCCCATCAATTCACGACATCATCAACACCGCTGCTGCAGCATATAAACATGTCATCCCGAAAGATTGCTGGTCCGAACCGTACATGCCCCGGGAAGAATTGCGCGGAGACATGGAGCAGGGAGTCGAATTTTGGGGTGTTGATTTCGGAGGAGAGCTGGCGGGTGTCATGGGCATCCAGCCTGTCCGGGACGTGGATCTGATCAGACATGCGTATGTTCGTCCAGAATATCAGCGGCAGGGCATCGGAAGCAGGTTGCTGAATCATCTTCGGAAAAAAACCACCAATCCTGTCCTCGTGGGCACCTGGGCCGGGGCTGAATGGGCGATTCGGTTCTATGAAAAGCACGGTTTTCAGCCGGTGGATTCCCGGAAAAAGGACATCCTGCTTCAAATCTATTGGAATGTACCGGATCGGCAGAGAATGGCGTCGGTTGTGCTGGCCGAACAACGCTGGTTTAATCGGCAAGAGTCTCCATAAGGTTCTGAGATATCGTGTAACGCTTCTTTCATTTATTGATCTTATTATGTAATCATACAAATGCGAAAGGGAACTGAAATATACCAATTGAGGAGGATTATATGGCTGCAAAGGCAAAGAGGCGCTATAAAACATTTACCTATCAATCGGAATTGCAATGGGTTGGAGCTCGGTCTGGGATAGTCACAAATGGTGATAAACCGGATATCCGGGTCTCAAGCCCGCCGGAATTTAAAGGGGAAGCAGGGGTTTGGTCTCCTGAAGATCTCTTCGTGGCATCGGTGAACATTTGCACTATGACGACCTTCCTGGCATTTGCAGCGAAAAAAGACCTTCCGCTGGAGTCGTATGCCAGCCATGCCGAGGGCAAACTGGAATTCGTGGACGGGTCCTATCAGTTTACGGAAATTCACCTCAACCCCACCATTGTGCTGGAATCTCCTGATTACTTCGGGCAAGCTGAACAAACCCTCCATGATGCTCATGAGAAATGCCTGATTACGCAGTCCATCACAGCCAAAATACATTTGCGGCCGGATATCAGCGTTGCGGATTCCGCGGTGCATGCTGGCTAACTGAGAAGACCCACGAGGACCGCGAAGTTTCAAAGACGTTTCAGGATCGGGATATAGATCGGGATATATACCAGCAGTCTATTAATTTGCAAATTGTACTATTCCCAGCGTGTTTCCGGAAGATGCCACCCTGGGATGCCCGGAAATCCATGGTGTTCCCAATGGTATCCGACATAAAACAAGTGCAGCGTACTCAGAAATGCAGGGAGTAACCAATACATTAACAAGTTTGAGACCACTACACAAGCCACAGATGTACACAGATTGATACAGATGGCATACAATAAACACGAATACCAGAGATCATGCTGGAAATACGAGATAATTCTCACGTGCTCTCTTCAAAATATACACTGCAAAGAATTTCACTATACTTTTTAGAGTAGGCTCACTATTCCCATCTCTATAATTTGGGACCAGTGGAGGTAAATACCCCAATAGCGCAGGTTATTCATTTTCGTTAAAAAGAAACTTACTTTTAACCTTTTGATAGATATAACTCCATAACCACCGATAATATTAGAGAAAGATTCTCCTTATCTCTGATTCCGGGATTATGACGAAGATTGTATTAGGTATACACGGACTGGGTAACAAACCACCCAGGGAGACGCTCGAGTTCTGGTGGAAAGCAGCAATTCGGGAAGGCTTGCGAAACCGGGCCTATTTCCATCCACTGCTGAAATTTGAACTCATCTACTGGGCAGATATCCTTCATCCGCAGCCGCTTGATCCCCGGGAAGAGGATGAGGAAAATATTCTGTTTCTCCGGGAACCGTATGTTCCGGCGGATGATTTCGGCCACCGTGAAATTGATTACCATCGAAAACGATGGTTAGATTTTATCGAAAAACAGATGGATCGATTGTTATTAAAAGAGGATATGTCCATTAACTTTCCGTTACTTACCGAAGCGGTGCTAAATCGATATTTCCATGATCTGGAGATCTATTTTCATGATCAGGATGACAAGCCGTTCTCGAAAGCTGCCAACCGGGCAAAGGAGTACATCAGACAGCGGGTGGCCGGAGTGCTTCAGCGGCATAAGGGGAAAGAGATTCTGCTTATCGCTCATTCCATGGGTTCCATCATTACGTATGACGTACTCACTCAACTGGTGCCGGATGTCGAGATTGACACCCTCATCACCATCGGCTCACCACTTGGACTGCCGGTGGTAATGAGCAAATTATTCGCCGAACACCGGGAGCAGATGCAGGCTCTGAAAAAGCCTGCCAGTCCGGAGAATATACACAAACGGTGGTATAACCTGTCGGACCTGGAAGATCTGGTGGCGATTAACTATAATCTGGCTGATGATTATCATCCGAATTCCAGAGGGGTCCGCGCACAGGATATGATCGTGAATAATAATTACCATGCGAATGGGGAGCGCAATCCTCATAAGTCGTATGGGTATTTGCGGACTCCGGAATGTGCCCGGGCAATTCATTTCTTTTGTCTTGAGCACGGTAATTCCATGATAAGTTGGTGGAAGCGCCAGTTTGCTCGGGTGATGACGAGATTTTACGGGCGAATATAGCCCGAGGTCTCTTCAACGATTCTATCAAACCATTAGAGTATGGAGTAAGCCATGAAAACCTGGAAACTCGTTATCATTTTTATTCTTGTCCTCCTGGTGCTCATCATCATTTTACAAAATACGGAACCGGTCGAAACACATCTGCTGTTTGTTTCTTTTCAATTGCCGAGAGCGTTATTGCTATTTCTTACTACCTTCATCGGATTTGTGATTGGAGTTCTGGTTACCATCCGCGTGCGGCGGAAACAGCCTTAATTGACTGCTCTTCGAGACAGCGGAATCTCATATGCCTGTCTTTTGGTATCACTCGGGGAGCGTGGATGAATGGATACCCGGTGAACAGGATCATCCGAGTGAATCCCGCCACCGGTTCTGATATATGAATCTGTTCCTGGTGTTTGTACAGGACCTGAGTCTATTTAGAAAACGCCTCGCCCCGAAGGGATGCTCCGAAGTCCCAGAAGGCCCTGTTAATGAGAGCAGCGATTTCTCTAGAAGCGTGAGGCTTCAGACTGTTCATCTCTGAGCAAGTTCTGGAAGAACCAGCTGATCTCAGGATTCGGACAGATGATTAATTAATCACCAATCATCGACTCACCTGCAGTCCTGTGAACACATTCTGGATGCGGTTAAAGAGCGTGGTCGTATCACTTCCGGCGAACAGAAGACCGACCAGATTGTTGCTATCATCCAGCACTGCTGAACCACTGTCACCTCCCTGACTCATGGCTCCTGCCATAAGCTGGTCTTCGAAAACGGCCACTTTATCGGGGCCATAACTCACCCTTGAGGTCACATTAATCTGCTGTATGGTTCCGGTGGTGAAGCCGGTGGTCCGGCCGCTTTTCTTTACGGACATCCCGAGGGTGCCCTCTGCTGTCCCCGCAATGGTGCCGATATTGAGAATGTCATCTATCACCATGTTCGGTTCCAGGGGCTTTGCGATAGCAGCATCTACAAGGTTGGGAGAAGCAGCGGCTCTGATGGGACGGAGCCGGGTTTTACTCCCCGTAATCGCTGCCAGGGCATTCAGAATTACGGCTGCGGCTCCTCCGATTTTACAGATACTATCGCCCCCTTCGAATTCAATCGGGACGAATTCCGACAGTTCGGCAATGGTATCCTGCGGATCCCGGCCGCCGTCATATGGTCCCGGCTGGACAATAGGATCACCTGGCGAGGCATCATTACTGTTGGCCAGCACGTGATTATTTGAGAGAAGATAGGTCTGACCATCCTTCTTCACCAGGCAGCCCAGGGTTCCGGCTGTGATGTTGACGTGCCCGATGCTTACTCCGCCCGGTGCCGGACGAATCCGGTCAGTGGGATTCTGCAAGGCCCGGATATTGCCGGAAATAAACACATCCGTCGGGATGTCCTGGATGCGAGCAGGCACCAGTTCGCGGGCCGTGAGCGACTGCTTCGCCTGTTTCCTGTCCACCGAGCAGACAATGGACAGGTCCTCTGTTGGTTCGCCCCGGACGCGTTTATATCCGATACCGGTGGCAACCACGTTCGGTTTCGCCAACAACTCTCGCCGGGCATCCGCCAGAATTCTTTGAATATCCTCTATTGCGTTAGCCATAAAAACCTCCTGTATGTATTCGTGTTTTTTGTGGGTGATTAAGTTTCCGTCGAAAAGACTTCTTCTGCTGCCTGATATCCTTTCCGGATCCGGGCGTCAAGTGTCGCACGAGAAAAATCCAGAGTCTCACCAATATTTTCCTCCGGTTCGATATAATGCGACCTATACGCGACATACGGAGTTCCGTCCGGTTTTTTCAGCTCAAAATCTGCGGATTCCGCCTGTTTGACCAGCGTATTGATACGGAGAAATTCACGCACATCAGTCCGAAATAATTCATTCAAGGTTATCTCACCTACAACCCGCCTGACGATATTCGGAATATTTTTACTCGCATTTACATCAGTGGTAATTTTACTGCTGTTGCAATTGATAATAATCACTTCCTCCGGATCATCCTCAATCACATCTCCCAGGGGAGAGAAATTGCGCACGCCGCCGTCCACCAATTCCGGGGGAGCATCCGGAGGATGCGAGGTTTGCACCGACTCAACGGGGGGCCAGAGGACCGGTATCGCTGTGGAAGCCAGGACCGCTTTCTGCAGATCCTGGTCGGTCTTCATATTCCTGGCATTGAGCGCACGGTACTCGCCGGTGGTCAGAGAGACAACGCCAATCCGAAAATCACACCAGGATTGAATATCCTGCAGGAAAACATATTGTTCAAGTTGATTATATAGCGGATCATTATTCAGCAGAGATTTCTTTCCCAGAAGAATGCGAAAGGCTGCAGCAAGCGGAGACAGACTGCCCTTATACACCTGATCCTTGGTGATGGTATTCCAGATTTCTCCCAGTTCATCAACCTTGTCCATCGCCACCATTGCCCCATTCAAAGCACCCACCGAGACGCCAGCGATAATATCGAATCTATAGTCCGCCCGAGGTTGCCTGATATTTTCGTAAATATATTTCAAGGCTCCATATTGGAATGCGCCGCGGGCGCCTCCGCCACTGAGCACCAGTGCCCGTTTCATTCTCTTCTCCTTTGGGTGTTATCCACTGTATCGATTCGATAAGCCGTTAAACATATATCCCCGCACAGAACAGATACCAGCAATATCAAAACACTGACCCCACAACAAACAACGCTGGGTTGTCAGACGGTTTGAATAAATTCTTCGCGAATGGGGAGTAAAATGCGCTTGTTGTAATGCTACTGAATGAACGTGAACAGGTCAAGTTAAAAGTGATAAGAGCTGAATCGCTGGATTGAATTGCCATTCCCCGTAACATTTTTTGCTGTACCGTACGGAATTCCTGTGATTTCATTCCTTGAAATCACCGTATGAATCCGGGAAGGCTGTCAGTTTCAGTAAAATAGTCATCGAGAAAATTTTGTTTGGACAATATATGATTGTTACTGTAATTTTAGTCCTATTAGCTGCACTGGAACTATACAGATTTCTTATTTTCCGGATAGGTGGCTGGTCTTTGAAAAATGGCGCGGCCTTGCAGGCATTCTAATCGATAACGGACCGATGTTGACCCCGCCATAAAACATAAGAGGGCTAGAAATGTGGGATATGTGCCATAATATCATATCACCAGCCCCGGACTTCCTCGAGGAGATCCCGTTGGGACAGCCAGAGGTTTATACTGCTCAACAGTAAAAAAGAACAACACGCAGAATAGAAAGAAAAAGACCAATGCCGGAAACAATGACAAGTCAAACCATCCCTTTGGCGGCAATTCTCGCCAAACTGGGAGCCATGCTGGCGCTGGCACTTTTTGTCGAGCGGTTGCTGGTAGTAATTAACTGGTTTATGAACAAGTTGCTGGTGATCAAATCTTCCACAGGCTGGGATGTTCCGGAAAAGCAACAGGCAGAAATGGAGCTGGCGGTTCGGGCGAAGGAGGAAGCGGATATCCTCAGTCGGCCCGCCGGGCCATCGGAGGAGGATGGCGACGTCGATGATGATCCCAGAGAAGTCGTCCCACATCCGGACCTTCCCGATAGTCGGATGGAATCTCGCTTCGATATTGTGAGGCTGAAAAAGAAAAATGAAATTCCGATTACCAAGGAATTCTGGAGTCAGGTGATAGGAACACTGGTGGCTATCGCCGCCTGTTATTACACGGAGTTCTCGGCCTGGGCGTTTGTGCGGTTACTGGGAAACATCGGGCAGGGGGCTTTTGTGTTTCCTGATTATACTCCCTACTGGTGGGAATATATTGTCACGGGTATCATTATCGGATCCGGGAGCAAGCCGATCCACTTTCTGATGAATTTTATCATCAGCCGGAAATTTCATATCACCCGTGCGGACGAAAAACGTACTCCGCTGGAAGGCACTGTATCGGTGGGCGAAGCTGCTGAAGAAGGTGCGGCGCCACCAACACCCCCGCCTTCGAAATCGTTTTCCATTGAAAAACTGGTCGGCTTCGAATACCAGGGTGGCGTCAGACCGGCAACACTGGAGAATACACACCGTCGTCCCGGGCCCGTTGAATTCGTGGTCTATCATCATACCGCCATGAATTCGGAATCACCATTTGAAGAAGTGGTGAATGAATTCCTGGTTCGGAAGGGATGGTTGACGGGGTATCATTCCGTCGTTACCAGGGACGGCACCATTCACAATCTCTGCCGCTGGGACCGGTTTGGGAATCACGCGAAGGGATACAATTTGCAGTCAATCTCTGTCGCTCTGCATGGGAATTTTGAAACGGATCCCCAGGTACCATATTCGAACCACGACGGTCGATACGGCATTGTACGGCCGACTGCCGCACAGGTGGATGCCGCGGCCCGGATCGTGGCACTCTGGATAGTCATGTACGACATCCGGATGGATTTTCTTGAGAGCTACGATGGATCGAATGGGGAATCGCCCCGGGGCATTTTTCCACATTACGCACTGGCACAAAAAGCCTGTCCGGGTGGAAACTTTCCGTATGATCGATTCCAAACACAGGTGAAAGGGTACGTCACCGAATGGAAACAAAATCCATCGTTTGCGACCGCGTTACAAAGTTTTGAAAAAACACCAATGACTCAAGTCACATGAGGACGTATTATGCCGAACGAAACATATATGGATGTGATTACAATCGCCACGTATATCTTTTTCGTCTATTTACTGCTCGGAACAGTGGTTGAACGTCTGTCTGAAGTATTCGTGGCGGTGTACAAATACGTCGAGCTTAAAATGGGATGGCGGGAACACTGGAATAAAAAAGCGCAGCAATACCAGCGCCGGCTGGACAATCTTTATCGGTTACAGGCTGAAGGGACAGGGAAATCAATCCAAACCTTCTCCTGGCTTCTCTGGACAGTAGTGACCGAACCACAATATCCCGGTGGCCGGGAACGAGTGTCAGCCAGACTCATCCGGCAGAATGCCATACAACTGGGAACCCGGATACTGGCTGTGGTTGCCGCACTTATTTTGATATTTGCACTGCAGGTAGACCTCTTTGCCATGATAGTCCGGGCGTTGCCCGGTGTGGAGTTGGGCAGTATTTTTATTCAGAATCCCTGGATGGGAAAGGTGTTAAGTGCTGTGGCAATTTCAATCGGTACGGAACCGCTGCATCATATCATTACCAGGGTGGAGCGCTGGTCCGAAAAACGATCCACCCGTTAGGAGCCCGGCGACTGCCGGGCCGGAGATAGAGAGGGGAAATACTATCATGAGTATATTCGGATTAAATTTTCTGCGGCTGGAAGATCTGATATTTATTCTCCTGTTTCTGATTGTGCTCATTGTCTTCCTTTCGGATTTCAAACTGACCAGTCGGAAATCATGGATATATTTACTCGGCTTGACGGCCATTGGTGGTCTGATAGCCCACCAGATCTGGCGCCGAAAGAGATTCTTCGAGGAATTGCAGAAGCGGGAGCAGGAAATCAGAGAGATGGAAAAACGATACAAAGATCTCAAAGACCAGGCGAAAATCACCGAAGAACAATATGAAAAAGCCATCGCGGATCTGGAAAATGCGCTCAAGCAGAAAGCACTGGCGGTAATGAAAGCCGACGAAGAGCTGGCGAACAAAACCGAAGAAATAGAGAAAAAATACCAGGATATTTCTTCGGAAGAACTCATGAATACTATCGATAATCTGATTAAATCCTGAGGCAGAAAAATGAGACGATACATATATATTCTGGTCATTCTGTGTACGGCGCCATATATTGAGGCGCAGCAATTGACGGTTCGATACCAGGGACAGACAGTACCGGTACGACAGGTGAGCGACAACTCCTGGGAGATCACTCTGGATGAGACGCCGTTTATTCTGTTACCGAAGGAAAATCTTGCCGCGCTTGCGAAAAAAGCCGAGCTCCAGCAGGCCGAGATAGAGCGGCATGAAAAAGTCATCGCAGCGCTGAATAACACCATTGAGAAATATGAAGAGTACCGCAAGGCTGCCGATCAACATATTAATACACAAAAGGCACTCATCAATACCGCCGATAGCCTGTACACAGGATATAAATCCCTCTATCAGGATCTGAAACGATTCGCGGGCCTCACCCCGTTAGCCATTATTGGCGGAGCCGGAGTCATCAATCCGCCCAGCACTCAACATGGGTCCGTTGAGTGCTGGGGAGTGGTGGGCTCTCTGGGTGTGCGGTACCAGAACTGGATCGGACAATACCAGTTTGGCCGCGGCTATCAGGGATTTATGGTAGGATTCCAGTATTCGTTCGGTCAATAGTCTGCAAGATGTCTCCTGGGAAATCAGGAGAGTCTTCCGCATCTGTACATCGGCCTGTAACACTAAACCAGGACCTTCTTCCGGGATCGATTGGTTTTTCCGAGTCGCTGCTTGAGTATCTCAACCCAACGGTACGGAATAGTATCCCCCGATATAACATTGTGTATCACTTTGCTCCCTCGATGAGTCAGTCGGCGATATCACCCGGACTCTCCGGCTGTACCTCCTTCCTCCGGGCAACCCTGACATCTTTAGAGTCAAGATATCCCCTGTTGCCATCGGATGGTTTGGAACGGGAGATTTCTGTCGGGAGGCGATGGTCGCCGTTTCCTCCCTGAGTTCCTTTGGGTTTGTCAACGGAGGCCTGTATATCTGCTCCACGGGAGGTCCCGTCCATATAATCAGGAACCCTCTGCGAATCCTGACACCGTTTACAGACTCGTTCCGCATGATCAAGACCTTCTTCGATGGTGTGATATCGTTGCTTATTCTTTGGCAAGATTCGCCGGGCATAGCTGCAGGAATAATGGTGAAGAATGGACGAATGTTTACTTTGCACGTACTTCCCTCGTAACTCTGCCAGGAACGATTCCTGAGAATGCAGTGCCGAACGGAGCCGGCGATAGACCCGCACCATCTTTAACTGGAGAGCATCCTGCCGGCGGATGGCACGGATGGTTAACCAGATGCCCAGGATTCCAACCACCAGATTGGGAAACCACATGGCGATGAATGGAGAGATAATTAATCGATCCGCCAGTTCCTCACCACCGATCAGTCCGACCCAGTACACCAGGAAAAAGAGGAGACTGAATCCGGCACCGGCACTCCAGTTCCCGCTCCTGGTTATGACCCCGAGCGGAGCACCAATGAGAACAAACACGATACATGCCACCGGAATGGAATACTTTTTATGCACCTCGGTCATATACTGGTGAATCCGGCGCTGGAGGTTGTCGGTTTTCCTTAATTGGGTTTCCAGCGTTTGCTGCCCAATTCGGATGTTTTGACGAAGCCTCCGTTGAGATGCTTTGTTTGCAGCTGTCGAATCATTTCGCATGGTGAGGATGGAGTCAGGAGACATCTCTGCTATCCTGTTCAGTACTGAACGATGTTCTGTGGGAACTGAAAGCCCGATTTTGTTGCTGACTGTTTGGGCGATATTTTCCCGGAGAGATTTAAGTTCGATCCGGAACGAATCCACTTCAGTGAGCATCATGCGGGCGCTCATCTCCCGATCGCCCCTGCGGCCGGACTGTTGGCGCTCCAAAATCATCTGGGTCATGGGAATTGTCAGGACATGCTTCTGAAAAGTGGCTTTGCGGTACTTCGCATAATCTTTCTTATCCAATTCATGAATCTCACCATTATACAGGGTCAACCGGACCTCATTTCCATCCACGGAAAGAGACCCCTGTTCGGCCATAATGGTGGTTTGTGGTTCAGTCCGGCTTTTACTATAAATCAGGACATCCTCCAGCATATCTGTATGCTTGTGCTTTACAAGCATATTGAAATCGGGAAGATCATCTATGAAATAACCCGGCTCAATGCTGATATCCGGTTTCTTTTTATAAATCGCCGCCCCCAGCAGCCGGGCTCTATGGTTGAAATCCGGTAATACATGGTTGTTGAAAAGAATCAGGAATAAACAGACCACCGTGCCGAAGATCAGGGAGGGGATGATCACCGAGATGAGACTAATCCCCGAGGCACGCATTGCCTGTATTTCATTATCGGCACTCATGCGACCGTACGACATTAAAATAGCTACCAGAACCGCCATCGGGATTGCCAGTGCCAGGATCCACATCAAATTCAGTCCGATATATTCCAGGAGAATCCAGAGGGACAGCCCCTTCCCAAGTAATTTATCGATGGATTTCACAATCAAGTTGGTCAGGAACAAAAACACAAACACCGCAAGCGCCAGGAAAAACGGGGGGAGATGTTCTCGAATAATATAGCGGGTTAATATCTTCATCGCGACCGGCTTCAAAGAGAGCCTGCCTCTCTTACCTGTTCGTTGGCCAATTAAGTTCCCCGTATTATCTGCGGTCTTCCGGATACTGATATAATCGACAGGGAAATAATTTTACTCACCTATTTTGGGGTGGTGAGCCAGCAATTATCCAGGACTTCTCCGGAAACGGCATTTTTCTGCAGTTTGTTCATAATGAGGTTCCGGACGCCCACATTCCAGTTGACTATTAGAATATATTTGTGTACGATTTTTTGATTTCCGACTCGGGTATCATAAAATCAGGGAGGTGTGCAATGCTGCAATTTAACTTGGATAGAGCAGTACAGGAAAGAAGCCGGCAGTCGTATCCCACCATAGCGTTTATTATAACAGGCGTGTTGATTCTGCTCGTCGGCGTTTTTTTTATTCCGGACAATGTCTCATCGAATGCGGCAGGCTTAGCGGAGTCTGATATTAACACGCTCACGCCGGAAGAGCAATCCCAGGGATGGCGGCTGTTATTTGATGGAGAGACGTTTAATGGCTGGACCGGAGTAGGAAGAACTTCTGTCCCAGAAGGGATATGGGTAATTGAGGATGGAGCTATTAAAAAAGTTGCCCGGGAACACTACCCCAGGGGATCCGATGGCAAACCGGTTGCCGGCGGGAATATTCGCACATCAGAGGCCTTTGAAAATTTTGAGCTCTCATTGGAATGGAAAGTTGCTCCCGGCACCAATAGTGGAATAAAATATAACGTATTCCCGGATACACCTGGTAATTATGGTTCATTGGGTTTTGAATACCAGATACTGGATGACAGTGCGTATCCGGATCTTGGCATTCTTCATACCACCGGGGCGCTCTACGAACTGTATCCTCCCGATGAGAAAAAGCAGCTCCGGCCGGCCGGTGAATATAATCTCACCCGTATTCTGCTCAATGGATCTCATGGTGAGCACTGGCTGAACGGTGAAAGAATTGTTGAATATGAAATTGACTCTCAGACGATGAAAGACGCCTTCGCCGAGAGTAAGTGGTCTGACAATCCGGAATTCTTGAATCGCCGGGTGGCGCCCATCGTATTTCAGGATCATGGCGGGGCAGTCTGGTATAGCAGTATTAAGATCCGTCCTTTGCCGGCGAAGTAAAGAAAAGGGTGCCGGATTATCAGTACGGCTGTGAAACTGCAGCAGAACAACCCTGGAAGAGAGAAGGTTGGAGATTGGGGAATTCCCGGATTCCGAACCGGAGCAGCTGATAATTGATGTATATCCACAATGTATGAAACACGCTCCGTTGAGATCGAAGCCCGTCCCTTCTTGAAATGGGCAGGTGGCAAGACCCAATTGCTTGAGGCCATTGATGAACGGTTGCCTGCGCATATCAAAGACTCTGGCCGAATTGATCGCTATGTGGAGCCTTTTGTCGGTGGCGGGGCGGTGTTTTTTCATCTCCAGGCGCAGTATGAGGCAGGAGTATCCTACTTATTTGATATTAACAGAGAACTCATGGTTGGGTATCGGGCGATTCAGCAGGATTCCGAGGGGCTCATCAATCAGCTCAGAGAATTAGAAACCGCATTTCTCAAGAAGTCGCAGGAAGATCGGAAAGCCCAATTTTACCAGATCCGGGATGCTTACAATACCCAGATGCTCGAGTTCGATTATGAACGGTATTCCGAACAATGGGTGGACCGGGCGACTTTCCTCGTCTTTCTGAATAAAACCTGCTATAACGGACTCTTCCGCCAGAACAAAAAGGGAGAATTCAATGTCCCCTATGGTCGTTATGCGAACCCCACCATTTGTGATGCCGAAAACCTTCGGGCTGTCCACCGGGCGCTGCAGCATACACACGTATTGTGTGCCGATTTCACGACCGCCGGAAAATATATCAATGAAGGTACCTTTGTCTATTTCGATCCCCCGTACCGTCCGCTGAATGCCACCTCCGGTTTCACCGGATATTTCAAAGACGCTTTCGATGATACGGATCAGCGCAAATTAGGCCGGTTTTTCCGGGAGATGGACGCCACAGGAGCGGATCTGCTCCTCAGTAATTCTGATCCCCAAAACGAAGACCCGGCGGATACCTTCTTTGACGATCTGTATGATGGCTATCGCATTGAACGCGTCCCGGCAAAACGGTTTATCAATTGCGACGGGGAGAATCGGGGCGAGGTCAATGAGTTACTCATCCGGAATTATTAATCTGAACATAGTGTTTTGTTTTTCTTTCATTGAATCACTATGAACAGGCAGTGCTTCAGATTCTCGCTGAATTTCGGGCCTGTGAGTTTTGTGTGCTCATACACCGAGGTGCGAGGCCACCATCCCCTGGTTGTACACTCTCCGATATTCAATTCCTGCCGAACCGGGACATTATTCCGGGGCTAGGAACGCACTCGTACCTCAATAGTCCCACTGTTCTCGGCAGTTGCGGGCTCAGTCCCGCTCCCTTCCGCCGAGATAACATCCCCATCACTGTCGCGCACGACGATATCCAAATGATAGGTACCAATCGGAGCATCTTCGGGTGCATTACTCTGGTGTGTCCAGATATTATCACTCACCACCTTATCTCCTTGCACTCCATCGTTATTAAACCGGAACCGCATCGAAGGATCTTCCCGGAGACGGCCGGACACACTGGCGATTTTTCTGGTGGGGCCTTGTACTATCACGTAAAGCACCGGCAGAGACTTTCCCTAAGAGGAGCCTCAATCTCTGGAGAAAGCCGTGAAATTGCAATTCCCAAAGGATGGTGATGAGACTGAACAACATTTGCATTCATCAGGATTTACATTGGAGTGGCGACATCAGAGTACGTTCAACTTTGTCTGCCAGACGGGACAGGAAGTGTTTGATCATGTCATGAAATCGGGTGCCGGTACCACCTTCTATTATGGACTGAAACCCTCGGTCCGAGAGCGGTTAACACAGGAATTTATCCGTCGCATCGACGCAAAATATCAGGAGGCTCCGGAGATTACAATCGTCCATGAATATGTCGCTGGAATCGGCATAATTTAGAAAGTGAATTCATGAAAGCAGACTTCATTAGAACTATTTTCTCTGAGAGCGCTGACGAGTATACTTTTTACTCCTCCGGTGAAGAAGATTAACCATGCGGTTATCCGTTTTTCTGGAATGTGCGCCTTCTCCCCACCGGAGGGCATCCGTTGGTGGAGACGGCAGAATACGGACTGATGAATATTCAACAGCATATTTGACTCTTTTAATCAAAGAATTCCCCGGAGGCTCTGCCTCGGGACAGTTCATTCCCACTGGTACTCAGGATACGTCACCTTTTGATCGGGTGTAAAGTAAATTCATATTAAGATATAGTATTAGAGATTCTATTCCATTACATTGTGTTTTGATGGGAGAACAGGTGCAGTGCTATTCTGTATACAGAGACCGTTTCAGGTATGCATTGAGTTAGGGAGGACAGTTCTCTTCGCGAACTATTATATCCTGTGCCATCAGCAAGCATCCTTGAAGGAGTAAACGGTTACTCGTGAAAAGGAACCCTGCCTATGCCTCTACAGGATACGATACAAGAAGTTCTTGATGCGCAAATTGCCTGGCCCTATCATGAATTCAGGGAGGTATTACATTGGTATACTGAACAGCTCCGGGGTCAGCCGGACCAAGAGGGTGACGAAAAGCCGGCACTGGGAATCCTTTCTGGAGGAGCCGGCATCAGGGGAGTGGACGAGGTTTTTGAAGACCAGCAAAATCGACCGGCTGGCCCGGCATCTGCTGCAAGGATATACACCAAAAATCGCCCGGGTGCATTTCTACCGGTTTCTGCTGATCCTGCGATTTCTCCGGAAGCACACAGACCGGCTGCAGGCAGACGGTCTCCTTGATACGACATCCCTGCAAAACGGGGAGATCTCTGTTGATTTACTGAGGGCGCTGTGTTATACCCCATTCACCAGCCCGGCGCAATGGGGTGGAGAATTATTCTATGATTTTGAATACGCCCTTATCAAAAAGAATGCTGAACAGATGCAGCGAGAATCAAGTCAGGATGGATAATATCACAAAGGGAACCAGATCACTGATACAGGGGAGTGTTGCCAATGAACACCAAACAGCTGTCCAGGCGTCGGTTTCTTCGAACGACTCTATTGGGGGTGGCAGGAGCCGGCACCGTATTTCACAATGCCAATCGTCTGAGAGCACAAACCAGCCCCTTAATCACCAGGGAGCCAGGTCCGGGTGAACAGTTTACAGTGGGGATTCTGGGATGCGGCAACCGCAGCAAGAGTCATATCCAGTCGCTCAATCAGGTGCCGGACATCCGGATCGGCGCGTTATGTGATCGAGTTCCGCACAAAATGGATCGGCGCCAGGAGCTCATCGAGGGAAGCGCATCACCACAAAAATATACCGACCTGGAGCAGATGGTTCGCCAGGAGGATCTGGATGCAGTGGCGGTCGTGCTACCCAATCACCTCCACAAAGAGGCCACCATTACGGCATTAGAGTCTGGAAAACACGTGTTCTGTGAAAAACCGATGGCGCTGACCGTTGCCGACTGCAACCAGATGATTGCCGCCGCCGAACGGTCGCGGCGGGCGCTGCAAATTGGTACCCAACGGAGGCACAGCACAGGCATGACCGCTGCCGTGAAGGAGATCAGGAATTCGCCGGTGGGCACAATTCTCTCCTCGGATATCCATTCCTACCGGGGAGACTGGCGAGTGCCGGCCGAGGATGAATATCCGCCGGGTACCGAATACTGGCGGTTGAACCAGGCTAAGTGCGGAGGCGTGGTCTATGAAATGGGGGCGCATATCATCGATATCAATAACTGGATTGTCGACAGCGAGCCGGTGCAGGTCACCAGTCTACAGGGAGTCAACAACTACTCCCTGCGCGATCGGGATTCCACAGATCATGCCGGTGTTCTGGTCCGGTATGCAAACGAGGCGATGATGAATTACGGGGGTAATCTGTATAATTACGGGGCAGACAGCCACAATTATTTCTTTGCCGTGCATGGGACTATTGCGTTAAGCACCTCGGAGCTGGTGATCAATTGCGGTCGGCCGAACGGGTTCCCGGAACAAGGGCCGCTGCCGGAACCACTCCACATGGATCTACCGGCTATGGATGGCACAACTCAGCAGTGGGCGCACTTTGCACAGGTGATGTCCGGTAATGCTGAACCATACCCCGGTGGATATATCGGGCGCCAGACCATCCGGATTTGCGAAGGGGCGATTCGCTCCATGGAGGAGCGAATCACCATCGCAGTGAGTGAACTGGGATAAGTTGGAGAATCCGGGGGCACCCTGTTTAAAAGTTCGATAGATTTTCCGGGTGAATAAACCCTGTGGATCGCCCGTGCTAATCAGAGCTTGATAACATCCACCTGCCAGGGACCTTTTGTCTTTTCAGGAAGATGCATGGTCGCCTGTAAATTCAAATCGCCTTGTTCAATCCGGATCTGTTCGAATACTAATTCGGATTGCCCTCCAGAAAATGGCTGCGAGAGCGTCTGTTCACCCAGCTCCAGCTCCGCCTCACCCGGGGCGGCCAGAGGATTGTGAAATCGCAGCCGGATGTCATAGGCACCGCTGCCGGTCGCATACAGCATCCAGAATCCGTTGGAATCCGCCCCCCAAGGCTGGCCCTTCACATGCCGCCAGTCCTGCCGGGTCAGCACGGTGGGATTTTCGTGTTGGGTACCAATATGAATCCGCGGGGGTGCGTAATTGTCGGGCCGGGTGGAGCTGACGTCCCGGAACCACTGCTCATAGCGCTCACGCAGGTCCGCCACAACTTCAGGATGCTGCTCAGCAAGATTCTGCATCTCAAGTGGATCATTGACCATATCGTATAATTCGAACTCAGGATCTCCCTGGAAGGTCTCAGTTCCGAAACCGCTGGTGTGAAGCAGTTTCCACTGCTGATTGCGGATCATAAAGTTATGGTACCGGACCGGTTCGTTTCCCCGGTGCGCCTGAATGACAAGATGCCGGTCCGGCCAGGATACTTCTTTCCCCTGCAACAGGGGGAGAAGACTTTCCCCGTCGATTTGGATATTCGCTGGGACAGAAACATCACAGGCTTCCAAAATGGTTGGCAGAATATCGATATGGGCGGCGATCCGGTCGCTCTGCCGGCCCGCGGATAACCGGGCCGGCCAGCGCACCCAGAATGGCGAGCGAATGCCGCCTTCGTACACGGAGCTTTTGCTTCCGCGCATGCCGGCCACATACCGGCGGCCGTTGGGCCCGTTATCCACCAGAAACATCACCAGGGTATTGTCGGCCAGTCCCAAACGATCCAGCCTGGCCAGCAGACGCCCCACGTTACCATCAATATTGGTGATCATGGCATAGATCCGGGCCCGGCGGTCTGTGTCAGCCTCCTCCGGCAGGGGATGGCCTTCCTCCTGGGGAAACTGATCATTGCTCAGGTCCATCTGTATGTACTGCTGGTACAGTTCTTCCGGCACATCGTCAAACGGCCCATGCGGCGCATTGGTGGGCAGGTACATAAAAAAGTTCCGTCCCTCGTTCTGTGCCTGTTCCATCCACTGTATCCCCTGATCGAAATAGATATCCGTGCAGTACCCCTGATATTGTGTCTTCTCACCGTTATGGAATAACACGGGATCCGTATATTGCCCTTCGCCCTCCGGCGGATCGGAGGGCTGTCCTATTCCGCCGCCCCGGTGGACCAGCACCTCCTCGAATCCCTGGTCCTGGGGACGCATGGGATAATTGTCGCCCAGGTGCCACTTCCCGAAGATGCCGGTGGCATATCCGGCGGCGGACAGGAGTTCCGCCAGGGTGACCTCGCCGGGTTCCATCATGGCACGCCCAATGTAGGTATCCACTACCCGGGTCCGGTAATTATACCGGCCGGTCATAAGTGAAGCGCGGGTGGGTGCACAGACCGGACAAACGTAAAACTGGGTCATCTCCGCACTCTGCTCCGCCAGACCGTCGATATTCGGCGTTCGGATCATCGGATTTCCGTTAACCCCGAAATCTCCATATCCCTGGTCATCGGTGATGATGACAATCACGTTCGGGCGCTCTGCCGGCTGCCTGGCACAGGAACAGAACAACACGGGCGACAGAGCCATCGCCGCTCCCGCTGAGAATGTGTGTAAAAATTCACGCCTGTCCATAGATAGAACTCCTTTGGCTTGGTTATTACTGGTCAGCCTGATATAGTTAATGTACGATATTTCTATCCGAACGTGGAAGGTTAATATAGGAACAAATTCCTCTAAAAGTAAACTTAACTCCCGGTATCCGGAATGAGATTTCGCTTTCTGCTCATGGAGAGATAACTATACATATTACATAAGACTCACTGCAAGCGTTTTCAGAGTGGTCTGATTGGGAACCTTTCCGTATTATATCGCAGAGCTGTTCATATAGAATTCGGCTTGCTATCAGGGCTAATATTTCGTATTGAATATTTGTCCCATCGGATAAAGTGAGCCGGAATCAAAATGACAGGGATTACCTGATTATGTGCTTGAGTGTCCGATGCCATTTCACGGAACCGGTTATATTAATCCTTATAAGAGGCAAAATACAGGGAGAGATTATTCCATGAATCGCCGTGCTTTCATCAAGCAGGTTGGCCTGGGAATCGCAGGGATGGCTTTTTCCTGTGGCGCGTTCAGACATCTGAAGGCTGCGCAGCAATCAAGGAAACCGAATGTCATTCTCATTTATACCGATGATCAGGGTTCCATTGATACCAATGTTTACGGGGCCACCATGATCAGCTGGCCGGGACATATGCCGGAGAACAAAGTACGGAAACAGCTGGCAACGAACTGCGACTGGCTGCCCACGATTGCGGAGTACTGCCAGGTGGATCTCCCGGATCGGACACTCGACGGCACCAGCCTGGTGCCGATTATCCGCTCCGGGGATGCCCCGGACGCCCACGATGTCTTTCACTGGCAGTCGGGCCGGACTGAATGGGGGCCGCAGTGGGCGGTGCGAAAAGGCCCCTGGAAACTGGTGGGCAATCCCAGGGATACCTCCCACAAAGCCGAGGTGACCGAAGACGATAACCCATTCCTGGCCAATCTGGACAAAGATATCACCGAAATGACCAACTTCGCCGATGAGCATCCGGACATTGTTCATGAGCTCACCAGCCTGCATAAAGAATGGATAAACGAAGTCGGAGTGGAGGACCAATAGTAAATAGTATCTGATGAGATACTCCATTTACGAACAGCATTGAGGGTATCAGAAAAACAGAGAAGGGACATAGATTATGACGAAAATAATAAATACCCTGGAGAGAACCCGAGATGCACATATGTGGTTACTTCATTTCCAATAATCGGGGGTCTTTATGAATCGCAGAGATTTTCTGAGAACGTTCTCTGTCTCGCTCACTACGTTGGTCGCTGCAGGTCCAATTTTATCGAAAGTAACACGATTGAAATCACAGCCCAACATAATCTTTATCATGGCTGATGATCTCGGGTATGGAGATCTGGGCTGTTACGGGCAAGACCTCATCCAAACACCGAATATCGATCAGCTGGCAAGGGAAGGCACCCGTTTCACCCAGGCGTATGCCGGCGGACCCGTCTGCACCCCTTCGCGCAGTGTGCTCATGACCGGGTTGCACAACGGCCATACTCCCGCCCGCGATAATATCCCGCACTATCATACCTATCTCCGGGAAGGGGACGTCACTGTTGCAGAGATTCTTCAGCGCGCCGGGTACCAATGCGGTGGTGTCGGGAAATGGTCGTTGGGTGATGCCGGCACAGTCGGTCGGGCCACCAATCAAGGATTCGATATGTGGTTCGGTTACCTCAATCAGGATCACGCCCACTACTACTATACGGAATACCTTGATGATAACGAAGGGCGCCTGGAGCTTCCCGGCAATTCGGAATCTCAGGAGTATTACAGCCACCATCTGATTGCCGACCGTGCGGTTCAGTTTATCAAAGATTCCGCAGGTGGCCCTTTCTTTCTCTATGCTGCCTTTACTCTGCCCCATTTTTCAGCAGAATCGGAAGACCCGGATCGGTTTGCCGTGCCCTCCACCGAACCGTATTCCGAGAAAAACTGGGATGCCCAATCGAAGAAATACGCCGCGATGGTGCATATGCTTGACCAGGACATAGGCCGGATCGTCGATCTCATTGATGCACTGGGCCTCCGGGAACAGACTTTGATTATTTTTACCAGTGATAACGGGGGACACAGCACCGTATGGAAGCAGTTCGATACTAACGGTCCCTTGCGCGGATACAAGCGCGATCTGACCGAAGGAGGCATCCGGGTGCCGTTTATCGCCCGCTGGTCGGGGACCGTGCCTGCCGGACACGTCAGTGATGACATCATCGCCTTCCAGGATATGATGCCGACCTTCGCCGGACTGGCCGGGGCCAGCTGTCCCGAGCAAATCGATGGGATTTCTGTGGTCAATGCGTTACAGGGCAAGGAGATGAAACAGCAATATCCCTACCTGTACTGGGACTACGGGCATTGCCGGGATCGGTATGATCAGGCAGTCCGCCTGGGCTGGTGGAAGGGGATCCGGGAGGGACAGGGCAATCCGATTCAGCTGTATGATCTGCGCACAGATCCCGGAGAGAAACATGATCTGGCAAACCAACATCCTGAACTCGTTCAAAAAATTGATACCATTATGGAGGAGATCGTCATTCCCAGCGATCGGTATCCCATTGGTGAAAAATACGAAGGGGAGCCCATCTGGCAGAAGAATTAACCTGCCCAGGTTAGTTGCCCGGGATATTGGAAACGATTCTGCCAAAGAGAACAGGGAAGAATCTATGGTATTTCATTTGAAACCCGGAAGATCAATGGAAAACCTGCCGAAAGTTTTTCCGAGCACACATGCAACTTGTAATGAATTCTCCCTGCGGCAAGCCGCAGGGTATCAGACTACATTTCTACCCTTCCCATCCAAAAGATGGCAGGTGACCCTGGGGCAAGCCCCAGGGAATTTGCAAGTTAAATTGAAGGAGTGAGTATGTCCCTTACACGACGACAGTTCCTGAAACACCTTAGTTTATCTTTGATGGCACTGCCAGTGTTGGGGTACGGCAGGAAACGTGTTTCCGGGAAACCCAACATCATCTTCATCATGATCGATGATCTGGGATACGGGGATATCGGATGTTACGGCAGTGAAATGAACAACACGCCGAACATCGACCGGCTGGCAGAAGAGGGCATGCTGCTGACCGACTATCACTCCAATGGCCCCATGTGTACACCCACCCGCGCTGCGTTCCTGACGGGCAGATATCAGCACCGGTCCGGGGAAAAATTCGAGGGACCTCTCTCCGGGAAAAGCGATTATGATGACGGGCTGCCGCTGGAGGCCCATACTATCGCAGAGGCCATGCAGGAGGACGGTTATACAACCGGCATGTATGGAAAATGGCACCTGGGCTATCAACCGCCTTTTCTTCCGACCCGGCAGGGATTTGATGAGTTTATCGGTCTGGTGGCCGGCGACGGAGATCACCACACCCACATCGATCGCTGGGGCAGGAAAGACTGGTGGCACAATACCACTCTCGACATGGAGAAGGGCTACAGCGAAGATTTGATTACCGAGCACAGTATCAATTTTATTGAGGCCCATAAAAACACTCCCTTCTTCCTGTATGTATCCCATCTGTCCATCCACTTCCCCTGGCAGGGACCCGATGATCCGCCGCACCGGAGGGCAGGGGAGGTTTACACGGACGATAAATGGGGTATTATACCGAATCCTGATGATGTCAGTCCCCATGTGAAAGCCATGATCGAAGCGGTGGATGGAGGCGTTGGGAGAATCATCGGCACACTGCAGCGCCTGGGTCTGGCAGAAAACACCCTGGTCATTTTCACCTCCGACAATGGCGGATACAGGCATTACGGCAATACCCATTTTCACATTTCCAGCAATGGACCGCTCAGGGGACAGAAAACCCAGGTCTACGAAGGCGGCCACCGGGTGCCGTTTCTCGCCCGCTGGCCCGGCATCATCGAACCGGGTTCCGTTTCCGATGAACTGGTGATGACCATGGATATGTATCCCACCTTCCTGGAACTGGCAGGAACTGATATACCATCAGATCTGCATCTGGATGGGATCAGTATTGCTCCGCTTCTGCGGGAAAATAAACCCCTTCCTGACCGGGCGGTGTGCTGGAAAATCGGGGAACACCGGGCCATCCGGCAGGGACCATGGAAGCTCTGCCTGATCGGTGACCAGGAGCCGGAACTGTACAATCTCTCCCGGGATATCGGGGAAACGACGAACCTGGCAGGGGACAACCCCGAACTGGTTCAACGGATGACAGCTGCATATATCAAATGGGAGAACGAGGTGACAGCAAATTATGAAATGTAATAACCAAAATTTAAAAAGAACCAGCACCTGAATTCGCAGCACCTCGGGACTGTCAGCGGTTGATGCTCATTCATGATTTGAAATCACAAATATCTGTCAGTGCACAAAGATAATTTAAATTTGGGCCATCACCTGGTTCTTTACGCTGGCAATTCTGAGTATCGTTATGTAGAATTTTGTTTATAAGCAGCCGACGAAAGCAGAGCTAAACCACCAGAAGACCGGTAGAGCAAATTCATATTCTCAATTTCATCATTGATATGACAATTCACCTTATGCAGAAAATGGCAGACACCAGCATAGTCTTGTCCGCCACTGGTTCGTTGTTTCCACTCCAGGGGGAAGCCTGCGGCAGGTTTGCTGTCAGAGCACCTCCGCCTCCCTTTGTTCTTCGGAAAGCTTGGCATGATTGATAGCCAAAACATCTCTTGATAAACTGCACAGTAAATAGAAGGGAATATAAAATGAATACCAATCGCAGGGAATTTTTGAAGATTGCCGGAATGGTCGGTGCCGGAATGGTCGGTGCCGGGATGGCCGGGTCCGGGCTGATGCCGGGAAGGGGACAGGCACATACCCTGACTCCGTTTTATGAATCTCATGAGCAGCAATTTAACATGCACGGGTATGGAGCGCCAGCACTGGCAACGGTGCGAGTGGGGTTCATTGGTGTCGGAAGCCGCGGATCCGGGACCGTTGTGCGGTTAGCAAGTATTGACGGGGTTGAGATCAAAGCATTATGTGATCTGCATGCCAACAGGGTCAATGAAGCCATAGAAGAGCTTCAGAAGGAGTTTCCCAATAAGCCTCGTCCGGATTCGTATACAGGGAGCCAGGAGAACTGGAAGCAGGTATGTGAGCGTCAGGATATTGACCTCATTTATACTGCAACTCCATGGCGGCTTCACGCTCCGATTGCCATCTATGCCATGGAACATGGCAAACATGTGTATACCGAACTCCCAATCGGGCGCACGGTTGAAGAATGCTGGCGCGTGGTGGAGACGTCAGAACGGACTCGTCGCCATTGCTATATGGGGTCCGGCTCATGCCATGACGGAATGGCAGCCGTCGTGTTGAATATGGCAAGACAGGGATACTTCGGAGATTTGATCCATGGGGAAGGCCATTATATTCATGACCGGGTCTCCAATACCAAGGGCAGATGGGTACGAGATGCGGATGAATACAACTGGTTCGGATATCGGCCGTGGCGTCTGCAGGAAAATGTGAACCGGAACGGCAATCTGTATCCCGCCCATGGCTTGGGACCTGTTTCCCAGATTCTGGATCTGAATTATGGCGACAGGATGGATTATATGGTCTCGATCTCCAGCGCGGATTTCACAATGGGTGAAAAAATGAAAAAACTCGCATCGTCCGTGGATGATTTTTACAAACCATATGTGGGCCTCGATTTCCGCGGGAATATAAATACGACTATTATTCGTACCCGCAAGGGCCGGACTATTATGCTCCAGCATGATATCAGTTCACCCCGTCCCGGGTACCGGTTCGATAAAATCAGCGGCACCAAAGGCATCTTCTCATCAGGAGGGCATGGATGGCCCCCAGGAATTGCCACCAGTGACGAAGGGTGGTTTCCTGAGGAAAAATTCAATGCCGTGGTGGAGGAATATACCCCGGAGATCACCAGGAGATTCAGCCAAATGCGCAGTCAGGCACAGAGTCATGGCAGCAGGGGATATGCACGGGTCGACGCAAGCGACTGGCGGTTAATTGATTGTCTCCGCAATGGATTGCCCCTCGAGGTAGACGTGTATGACGGGGCGCTGTGGAGTGTCATTACTCCATTGAGCGAATGGTCCGTAGCGCATCAGGGCGCTCCTGTTAAAGTCCCTGACTTCACCAATGGCGCATGGGAGACCAACCAGCGAGGCATGGATATCAGTATTCAACAGGGAGGCACGACAAATTTAGTCTGATATTCGCAGCAAAAGGTAGCGGCTTCAAGACCGCCGCCAGGCGGGTGTAAGCCGCGGAACCACAAGACACGGAGGAGGGTCACCCGCTTCAACCCCGGCATCTGCCGGGACTTGAAGCGGGAGAGGTGGGTGAACGCTTCCAACGTAAAAAGCACCGCGCTGACAGCCCTTGTCGGGCTGTTAGCGCTCCGATCTCCCCAAGGTACCGGAGGAGCACTTAACCGCTCCCAGTCCCGGCCCGCCGGGACTGTCACCGGACGAATCCCGGGGAGCATGCTGGGCTGTTGGGTCTCCCTTTCCTGGAAGGGTTCCATGTAGTTATCCCTCTCCTTTTTTCAAGGAGAGGGAACGAGGGAGCGGTCACCCAAACCGTCGATAATTCACAGTGCGTACTCAAGACACGGCAATTCGCCCGATCCCGCCGGGGCTGTCAGCGGGAGAAAGTTCCGATGGTGCATGATGGTCTCGGATCTCTAGAAATCCCGCAGGGATGATTAAATCCGAGTAGCCCGTCAAGACCTCCGCCCGGGATTACGCTCCGCTGCATCCCGGGCTACTCGATTTGTCTTCCATCCCGCCTACGCGGGATTCTACCGGGGCATACCGGCCCTCCCGCTTTACTCCCCGAAACTACCGGGGACTTGAAGCGGGAAAATCAGTGGCGGGTGGAAGCCCCCTACGCCTAGCGGCTTTAAGACCGCCGCAGGCGGGTTAAAGCCGCGG
>CAYPST010000056.1:0-25889 GCA_964413425.1 uncultured bacterium | reverse complement strand
GCAGTCGGTCGCTCGGAATGACTCGCCGAGACGGGCAAAGGGCAGTTCTCCCGGCAGGCGTGCACCCAAAGTTCTGTCGATACTGTACTGAGTTGATTTAATAGTCATATTGTTTTTTCAATGTATTTGTGTCAATTCGTGGTCTCTATAGCAGTTTCGATGATGTCAATTCAAGGCGACTGGTATTCCGAAACATCCGAAATAATCCGGAACCGATCCGGTTCACCTAACGTTCGATACAACTCCCGGGACCATTGGTACCGTTGAGGCAGTGTATCCACGAACACAACTTCAGCCGGGTACAATAACCCCGGTATTTGCCATACATCGGTCACTCGCAGGACATTCAACATCTCGATAGCCGGTCCCCTGCCATTCGGATTACTGGGCGCGTTTTGTGTGACTGGCGGATTTTTCAAAATGAGCGTTGAGACGTTCCCATCCAGCAGCGCCGCGTAAAGTGCGACGGCGCCCATATCATCTCTGGCAGCAATGCCCGCTCGGCTGACATTAATACCTTCCAGAGATCGGAGTGCTCTTAAAGCCCGGAGCACATCATACACGCGCATGGTAGCGATGGTTCGGCCGGTCCAGGCTGCCGCCCGGCGGATATGCCACTGTAATGCCGGTCCCCAGCTGGTCTCGCCGATACCCCGTGTCTCCAGATAGGCGAGATTCCATTCCTCATCAAGCTCCGAGATAAAAGATTCCGACTCCCACCGGTCCTCATCGGGACTCCGCAGTACCAGCATGAGGGGTGCCGGTTGATCGGGTGCATCCCTCCAGCGGATATCCATCTTCAGCCGCCATCCCTCTTCCGGAACGTAACTGTACACATGCTTCCCTTCCGGAGCAGCATCTTTGGTGCGGAATTCCCAGCGGATATCCAGCGGCACAGGATCCGCAGGAAACGCGCGAAATGTTTTCGCCTGCAGAAAATCCTTCACCTTTGCTTTATGGGTCTCTAACTCTTGTTTCCCGGAGATCGCGGGAGGTTCGGCAAGTTTCACAAAGGATTCCTGGATGGTGGTCGTGCGATCATCCGGGGGAGGATTGCCGGTGTATACGCTGAGTTCTTCCACCGATAATTGCGCTTCTTCCGAGGTATCAATATCTCCAACTTGCGAGGGCGGAATATCCTTTCCCGCTAAATGGTGGAGAAAAAATGAAAATATTTTCGTACGGGACCTCCGATGATAGGAGTGCCCGCCGGGGGTTTCAATCAGTGCAATATTTTCGGTCTGACCATAGAGGCTGTAAATATTCTTCATCTGATTATACGAATCCCGAATGGACTCAATTGAGAAGAGTCCGTCCCGGTTTGCTGAAGCAATCAAGAGAGGTTTTGGTGCAAACAAGGCCCCCATATCGTGCACGTCGATAAGGTACGTATTCACCGGCATCATGCAATCACAATGTCCATCCACAGTGCGTTGATGGACATGGGATTCCACCGTTCCGGTTCCGCACACCGGGGCGGCCGCCTGAATTCTGGGATCGATAGCGGCAACATACCAGGCATAGGCGCCACCGCCGGAAATACCGGTCACTCCCATCCGCTCCGGATCCACATCGGATCGTTGGGCAAGCAAATCCAGTCCGCGGATGCTATTCCACAATTCCACACCACCGGGCGTATACCCCCTGCTGTACCAATGGAACCAGCCATTTGCATAACACCCCCAGTGTTCTCCACGGACTTCCCCCCACTGGATGGTCTCAATGATCAGGGTGACAAATCCGAGTTCCGCAAATTTTCTGGCGTGAGTCTGATAGCTGACTTTCTGGGTTCTGGAATGGCCACACACATACAGAATGGCAGGGGCCGGCTGCTGCAAGTTGTCCGGAATGTATAAATTGGCGGGCACATATAAGTCCGGCAGGGATTCATAATACAGCTTCTCGATTCGAAATCCCTCCTGTTGAATGGTCCCGGTCGTTTGCACATTCAGCGGAGGCCGTTCTCCCTCTAACGGGACATCAGTGAGACTCAACATTTCAACCAGCTGATCGTATCTCTCAGAACGCACAGCTTCCCAATCCTCCAGGGAATTGATTCCCGCCAGCGATGATTGTGTCACTTCCGTCGCCACCGACATGAGATAATTCCGGATAGTATTCGACTGATCCTGCACCGGCTCGGATTCTATCGGGAGATTCTGGCCGATCAAGGGTTTGGACATAATGAGTGAAAACACCAACAAAATCAAAACGGAATGGAACTTCATAGTAATTTCCCTCTCAATAAAAATTCAGAGCCATTCGATTCTGGATGACGCGTCGGGGATGCCATACTGACATCAGCAATCCCAATATGTATCGGATTGCCATAAGATAGCAGCATCTTGCAGAAAATAACAGAAGGAATTCGTCTGTACTACCCTGAATGATGACCTGAGTTTCTACCGGTATGCGCAACTGTGGTATTTCTGCCGAAGGGCAATCCCGTTATGTGAGGAAACATACGGGAAAAATTTATTATCTGAGTAATCGGAAGCCGAATCCGATTTACCAGATGCCCATTGTCTGCCGAAACCGCTGGCTCTCGCCACAATCAGTGCAATTCCTACGATAATCGCTGACAAATATGCAATCGCGGAGACCTTACTTTGATCCGGCTTGTCGGCATTCATGTCAACTGGCGTTTCTTTGATTACACTGTTTCTATTATCGTAAGTAATGTTCGTCACTTTGACAAGAGAGAGACACAGGTATGCAGGCTGAAAAGGTGCAAAGAAAGCCGGTCCGAAGACCGGCTTTCTTAAGATCCTTTCCCAGAGAAGTTAATTCCTGAAGCTCACCGGAATTTCCTTCCGCAAGCTTTCTTTTGTCTTGGGCAGGGAAATTTTCAGCACACCGTTTTCATAACTCGCATCGATGTTATCCGTTTCAACATCGTTGTTCAAATGGACGTGGCGTTCGAATGCTCCGTAACTCCGTTCCCGGTAGATGTGGTTTTCCTTGCCATTTTCCCGGGGAGCCGCTTTCTCGCCCTTGATAGCGAGCTCCTGATCTTCCATGGAGACATGAATGTCTTCACTGGTGAGACCGGGGAGTTCCACGCGAAGTACATACTGATCCTCTCTCTCTGAGATATCTATTGCCGGACTCCATGCGCCATTCTGTTGATACCTCCTGCGAGTTCCCCTGTGACCGGGCGACCTTTCCAACAACCTGTCAAAATCCCAAAGATTGTTTCGGGTATATCTTGCCGGCCGCCATCTTATAACTGTCATATGAACCTCCTTCTTGATTTTGTTAACTTTTAATTATGTTGTTCATTTGTATCTCAATTTATATGCCATACGGAAAAGATGGCCATATTGGCGGAGTTCATCGGAAATACCTGTCAAGACGGAGGTCAACGAGGCGGATTAGTCAGCCGGAGATGAGATTCTGTCAGTATTATATCAGCAAAATGGTCGGCTGCATCCGAGGTATTCCTCCCCAGATAGGATGATTTTCAGTGTCAGAGCGCTCTTAGCCATCACAATTTTTTCACTATGCAATTCTCTTTTTATTTATTATTTTAAAATCGAGTTATTTAAGATATTGCATTTTTCAACAATTTTTGTGGATTTCCGGTATAAATCAGTAACCGCGCTGACTAAACGTCTATTATTTTTCGTTTGCCACTGATTTATTCGTGCATAAATTTGTTTAAATGAAACTGCTGCCGTGTGATAAACAATTGATTCAAGCGAATGCATTCGAAATGGGCGAGAAATGACGCAGGACCTAACCAAGACGGAGGTGAGATGATGAAGGAATTTGTGGAGTACATCGCAAAGCATCTGGTAGATGAACCCGAAGCGGTCAAAGTAAATCAGATTGAAAGCGAAAAAACTACCATCCTGGAGCTGACCGTTGCCGATGATGATGTTGGTAAAATTATCGGTAAAAAGGGGCAGACTGTCAATGCGATTCGCACCCTTCTGACAGCGGCTTCGGCAAAACTGGGCGGCAAGCGGACTGTTTTGGAACTCAACGATTAACTTCCGCAAAATGTTGTCCCGTTCCGAATTTTCAGAACAAGAGACCATTCGCTTACTGAACTTGTGATTAGTTGTTCCCTATCCGCACAAATATTGCGATTCGGAACATACTGGCCCCTCAGGAAAAGAAGTGAGTTCTGACTTTCTGAAAATCCGGGTTTTTGAATTGCCCGCTATCCTGTATTATTGCCTCACCCAACTACGCCAAAACTTTCGCTCACGAAGTACCCCATGTCCATCCGGTTATCTTCTCTGGTAGATTTCCACTTCAGGGTAAAAAGCCGCCCATGCGAACCAATAGGCAATATATGATGTCGCAAGTTGTAATTCCTCACCTGCACCTGCCCCGGATACCGCTCTCCCAAAGATGTCCCATCTGGTACCTCCCTCATCTATCATTATCACCGGAAGTGCATCATCTATGGAGGTAAAGACCAGAGTAGAGTCATGCATTTTCCCCGAGAACGCGACTACAAAATTTTTATCTCGATTACCCGCAATAACATACGGTTGGCCATCGAACTCAATATTCAACACTTGCGTAGTATCGGGGAAATCCCGAATGGGAAACGCCATCGAATTCCCCTCACTCAAGAGTCCTAATATCCGCACTTTTTCCTTCAGGCGACTATCTCTGTGTGATACAGGGAAATACAGGCTGTTATGATTTGTTTTATAATCATCGTAAGGATATACTCCATACCGCCTGTCATAACCGGTATCGGTAGATTGAACCACACTATTGGGATACATATCTTTCCAGGTCTCCCAGGTGGTTTCAACTATCCGGAACATTTCCACGTTTGTGCCCTTTAGGTCACCCGCGACACATCGGAGTCCCATCTGTGTCCAATAACTGTCGGTTTGACGATCATACGGGATAAGATTCGAATTGTAGAGTAACCCGGAAACACCGAATGTGGTTTCCTTATTTTCCAGGGTTCTGTGCCAGCCGACTGCCGATCCGGTCAGTGGACAATAGGTCACACTGAGTGCGTGTTGCTGTACACGATCATTGACTATTTCATGCCAATCCAATATCAAATGAGGATAGGCTCTGATCTGATCCCCGAATTTGACCCCCACGACCAGATCGTTGTTATCAAGATATGAGACATCGGAAACCGGGAGAAATTTCGGATCACTCACTGCGGGAATCCCATCTTTCCCCGGTCCGCCATCGTATACCTGGCCTTGGGGGATCAACCACTCGCCTGTTTTCTGAACGGTATCTCCGGTACTTCCCCGGTTGCCGGACAGGAGGGAATCATCACAATTTGAGAGGATCAAAACCATTATACCGGTTATTATTGGAAGAATTAGCTTTGTCATTGTTCTAACTCCCTTCTTTGCTAAAATTCAGATTTATGAAACTACTTACACTTATCCGGTAGGTGGTGGTAAGTTGATCACCGTTCAATCGCCGGTAGAGGGGGATTTGCCCTGAGAAACGTAATGCAACTCCGGGACTTACATTAATATTCATCCCAGGATTCAAATACAGCCATCGGCCTCCGGTATTCGCGATGTGATTCCCGTCGAATTTATCCGGGCCCACCTGACGAAATCGCAGCAACAATGAGCCGTCCAGCAAGTTTTGGTTTTGATATCCGATCCCGGCGTTCATCACCAGTTCATTTCCGAACTCATATCCCCGGTTACTCTCCCCTGTTACTCGATACACAGTCGTGGCAACGAAATGAACTGGAAACGGACGAAATCCCTGATAATAGTGCCCCCAGATCATGCCGTCCCAGGCTCCTGTTCCGGGCTGCATATCATACGGCAGATATATGCCATTTGATTTTCTGTTAAAATCTCCCAGTGGAATTTTTGGGCCAATTCCGATAGTTATCGTTCGCTGAGAAAAGACTGTTCCGGGGAGGAGTACGTATTTCAGTAACAGCACGGCATCACCCAAGCCCCTGGCCCGCAGAAAATCTGTACCTGCGAATTGCGTATCGATCCGTCGTTCCTGCTGCACAAGCGTCAACAATGCGCTTAGAGACAGGGACTTCGATAGCCCATAGCTGGATTCAATGAGGATAGAATGGACGGACCGTTCCCGCGAATCATCCGACAACTCATTTGAGACTGCGACCAAATCCTGCAGGGAATTGTATTGATAAGTCATCATATTCTGCCACTGATTCACCGGGGTGGCCGGCAGCTCAAGCGAGCCGGAAAGAGGCGTCCCGGCTGAGCAACATGCCTGAGACTTAACCAGCGAAGGAACAAAGAGCATTATTAACACAAATAGAGAGAATCGCATCAGTCTCATAACCGGATTCTCCTTTTTGTTTAAACATAGGGCATGATAATGGGTTACAATGTTTGCAGAATTACAACTATGATCGATTTTCAGCAGGAGTCTTATTCATGATCCCATCTCTTTTCTGCCGATGAGAACCCGAAAAGCGACGTTGATTTCTTGCAACCATGAGTCGGAATGGCTTATACTGTGACCACCGGAATCGGTGTGCCGTTAAGTGATGGGCATTTCCGGATGGAAGGATATGGAACAGATCATCGTATTGCACATCAAAAAGAAAAGAAGTATTTTTAGGCGTACATGGTCCGTGACATTCGCCATAAAAGACCTTAAATCCTGAGAGTAGAATTATGGATAAAATCTGGTATCTAAAACAAGTTAATATTTTCAAAGCCCTGCCGGATGACCAACTTCAGAACGTTGACAGGATCGCCATCCATAAACATCTCAAAAAGAAAGAACTGATTTATCTCCCGGGGGATCGCAGTGATAAAGTATACCTGCTGAAAAAAGGCCGGGTAAAGGTCTCCCGGTTATCCGAAGATGGCCGGGAGATGACCATGATTATTCTCGAGCCGGGCGAGTTTTTCGGCGAGAGCGCCCTGTATTCGGATCAACCTACCCGCTCGACCATGGCAGAAGCCCTTGATGATGCGATTATCTGCACTATTTATCGTGAAGAATTCGAAGCATTATTAAAACGAGAACCCAACCTGGCTCTGCGCGTAACAAAAGCGATCGGCCGCCGGCGCAGGGAAATCGAGTCCCGGCTGGAGGACATGGTCTTCCGAAGTGTCCCCAGCAGACTGGCTCATCTTTTGCTGAAACTATCAGATCAGTATGGCAGGGAGAAATCCGAGGGCACCTTGCTCGATGTGAGCCTCACTCACCTGGAAATTGCAAATCTCATTGGTTCAACCAGAGAAACCACCACCACTCAATTAAACAATCTGAAGCGGGATGGTTTAATCGAGGTGATCAGGCGGAATATTTATATTAAAAATAAAGAGGGCCTGGAAGATCTTGCTGAAATATATGAGTAGAGGCCTCATGCCGAATCACTCATCCGAATCGGTAGCAGGGAGGAGTACCAAGCGACACTTTACTTCAGGGATCCCCCACCCGTCACGAAACCCATTTTCTTTCAATCGGTACCAGACAGACACTCGTGCTCCCGGATCCGGCAATTTTTCCTGATTACCTGAATACGCATACTTTCGTATAAAGAGGGCATGATTGCTCAATTACTACCCGGCGAGAATTGCAAGTTAACCATCAGTGCGTATTTTAGCTGAGAGAAAACGAAATTCGGAAACGGAACGAGGAATTGATAGATGACATATGTAATCGGTTCTCCCTGTATTTCTGTCTGTGACACAGCCTGTGTGGAGGTCTGCCCGGTTGACTGCATCTATGCCCCGATTGCAATAGATGACATTCACCGGATTCAGGATGAATCAGGGATCCCCCCTGGAGAACCAATCCCGGATCTCAAGGGAATGCAGTTATACATCCAGCCGGATGAATGTATCGACTGTGCGGCCTGTGAGCCGGAATGCCCCGTGGATGCAATACGCGCGGAAGGAGCCACCCATCCGGAATTCGATGTGAAGGAATATCTCGAGATAAACACACGCTTTTTTGAGGGCGATGCCGACGCCTATAATCTCTCCGGAAAACGATAGAAGTCCGCCGGGGTGCAGTGGAATACCCCTGGCACGAGGCCCGATTTGATATCACCTCCGGGGAAGCCACGGTTCCTCCGGCCACAGTGGATGTAAAGTTCTATCCGGTGCGAGTGTCCGGCGATACCATCGAAATCGAATTAGGGTAAACGAGTTTCCGCAATGGAATTTACCCTCGGACACCGGGTGACATCAGCAGAGTACCGTACTGCATCGGATGAACTCAGCCATACAAAGCGGTAAAACGAACCATTTTTAATGCGAGTAATGTATCGTCTCTCGTCTTCGCATGAGATTCCATTCTTGTTAAAACTTATCCGGATAAGCACTTACGGAGATAACGGGTAAACCAAAATACTTTCCCAGCGAGTTACGGAATGGTCAGATCTGTTCTTCCCCCAGGTATCGGCGCAGCATTTCCGAAATTTTCGACCGCCGCAACTTATTCAATCCCGAGGATTTGATCTGCCGTATCCGTTCCCTGGTCAGATTATATCTCTCCCCGATTTTCCCCAGTGTCATCGGATAATCTGCACCAAGGCCATAGTAGAGCCGGATGATTTCGGCTTCTCGCTCAGTGAGCAAGTCCAGGGCCTGTTCGATTTCAAGCCGAAGTGATTCGCTGTATAAGCCGTCTTCCGGCTTGGGTTGATCTTCGGATGGCAAGATGTGCAATAAGTTCATATCATCATCTTTCATTCGGGGCGCATCCACTGATACCTCCCGTTCTGCCGCCGCCCGCGCTTCGGCAATGGCAGATCGGGAGGACTCCATGGCCACGGCGATTTCCTCGATAGTGGGTTCCCGTTCATACTCCTTTTGCAGCTCCTGGGTCTTTTTCCGCAGTTTGACCACATCATCCACCCGATTCATGGGGAGTCGCACCATCCGGGACTTCTGTGAGATGGCTTCCAGGATGGATTGCCGGATCCACCAGACAGCATAGGAAATAAATTTAAATCCTCTGGTTTCATCAAACCGGATGGCTGCTTTAATCAGCCCGACGTTGCCCTCGGCGATGAGATCTTCCAGCGATAATCCCTGATTCTGATATTTTTTAGCCACGCTCACCACAAACCGCAAATTCGATTTTAACAACCGATCTAATGCGATTCTGTCGCCCTGGCTAATCCGGCGGGCCAGTTCAATTTCTTCTTCCGGGTCTAATAATTCCTCCCGTTGAATTTCCTCCAGATACCGCTGGAGTACACGGTTGGTATCTCTATGCTGGGTTGATGCCATTTTTATTCTCTTGGTTTTCCTCAAGAGGTTACTGGTACATACACGCTCTGTTTGGATTTGTTGTTCATGTGAGTATTAAGCGGCTGTCGGGTTCTGATGACATACGGCGGAGCCGGGTCGGTTTGCGAACACTTTTGATACGAATATCCCGGAAATCGAGGCCGTGTTTCTGCCCCAATCGTACCAAGCTATCTGTCCGGAAGACGGCTTTTTCGAAGCGGACCACCACTGATTTATATAATGAGCATCGCATCGCCAAATATCCCGAATTTGTATTCCGCTTGTAAGGCCTGGTTATACATGACCTGCAGCTCTTTCAGAGGCACAATCGTACTCTGCAGCATCATAGTTTTCGACTGAGATAGGTGGAAATTGCTCACCATTCCCGTGGCAAAAGTCATTTTACGAGGGGGGAAGATAAACAGGTCAGTCCAACCCTCCTGAGGGATGACAGACTGGCCGTTATATTGTGATGATTCCAGTGCCCTTGCTACTGACGCACCAACAGCTATGACGTTATTCCCCCTCTGTTTTGCTGAATTCATCACCTCACCCGACTCCGGCGGGATGGTAAATTGTTCTGCCTGCATGGTATACTTTGAGATGGTGCTTTGGGTAACAGGGTCGAAATGATCGCGGCCCAGATGCACGGTGACGGGGGCAATTCTCACCCCCTGTGCTTTCAGGGTCTCCACCAGGGCTTCTGTGAAATGCAAGCCTGCGGAGGGCGCAGCAATCGAACCGATTTTTTCGGCAAAAACCGATTGCAGACGACCGGCGTCGTCTGGTTCCGGAGCCCGGTTAAGATATGGAGGCAGAAGCATACCACCAATCTGACTTAAGGATTCGATAAGGGTTAAGTCTTGTGTGTGAAACTGGATTACCCTGCCACTCGAAATCGTATTATCAACGATATCACCGGAGAGAGCCTCTGAAAACCGGAGCGTATTGCCTATCCGAATCTTCCGTGGCGGATGCACCAGGATTTCCCAGGTGCGTTCACCAAGCTCTCTGAGTAACATCACGTGAATTGTATCGCCGGTTTCCTCCTTCACAGTCGTATAATGGGCAGGAAATACGCGTGTGTTATTCACCACCATGACATCACCCTGTTCCAGATATTCCGGAAGATCGCTAAATTCCCGAAATTCTATCCTGCCGGAACTTTTCTCAACGACCATTAATTGTGCGCTGTCTGCCGGAACGCTGGGATATCGGGCGAGGCGCTCCCGTGGTAATCTGAATTTATAGTCCTCCGGATTGATTTTATCTCGCTGCAAAATGGGTGTGACCCTATTATACGCAGCCATATTCTCTGCCACTCCTCTCTATTTACCGAGACCTCCCCTCCGTCACGCTTGGTCAACCTCAGAAGATCTCTCCCTTCCGACAAAGAATATCAGGAAGGTGAGAGTATCCTCATGAAATCCACGAACACATAGATCATATCAACTGGCCGGATACCTATGGTGTTGTGGAAAACAGGCAGATCTGAAACACATTTGCACCTTTATCCGAAAATGCCGGCGGAAACAGAAGCGAACTCACGTGCTCCGCGGACACTGAATAGTTCGAGGCTCGTTACCTCTCAACGAATTTTGCGAATTTTCCCAGTTCACCTCATAATCCCCATTCGTTGCAGCTGCTCCGGGGAATTCGTAGTTCTTTCAACAATTTCCCGTAAATCTTATTCCAATATCGATCACCGGCAGCACGAGCACCAGGAGAGGTGCTCTCCATTTTCCCCATCTGCTAATGGTTGCGTACGAGATACAAACTCGCGTTATCTAAATAGTCTCACTCCAACCGGGTACGGTTAAACAAAAATCCGAATGTGTTTCAGACTGCCGGGAAGGTCGAACTGAACAGGCACTGCCCATAGCTAGCTCCATGATATAAAGAATCAGCTCTGCTTTTCATTGTCGTGATCCGTTTACCATTGACCCGAAACAGGCCCTGATTATACCTAATATACTATATCAGGAGTGCTCTCTTCTTTATGGAGACTCTGTATATATATCATTGCCGGGTTCTGCTCCAGGGGTTCAGTAGAATTTCGTCACGCTGAGGAGAAACAGGATATAAAAAGAACATACACACGCATATGAGAGCCAGGATTCCACATTACCTGTTTTGAAATGGTCAATACTCTGCTCCTGATGGATGGTAAGTTTATCTTAGAGTTTCGGGACAAATATTGATAATCTGGAGGAAGTTTACTCAAAATTCCTCGCCGATGCAATGAAATTCGTTAAAACATGGAGTCTATTTAGAAAACGCCTCGCCCCGAAGGGATGCTCCGAAGTCCCGGAAGGGATCCTCCGAATGAGTCCTTCGGACCGTTGGGGGAGTCTCTTCGAGGCCTTCGGCAAAGAGATCCCGTGACGACGGGACAAAGAAACTAGAAAATATATCTGTTCAATTATGGTAATCAATTTAGCGTATATGCTAGATACAGAATAAATATGAGTCGGGTCTCAGCATCTTGTATCAGGAGTATGTTTTCTAAACACCGCTCAAAACATGGATCAATAAAACACTGAAACACACTGATGATGTGAAACTCGATATTCAACTTTGCCCATTGTCTAAATGACCATTCCCGCCTGGTATGTGTTTCACCTGTTTTTTTAAACACGCCCTTGATGCAATTGGGTCCATCGTTTCTATGCCATTTCCGTCAGACTGTCCGAAGGGTTGAGAGATTCTCTTCGATCCACCATTTGAGATCTTTGTTTCTTACCTGTCGCCGCATGGCTTGCATGGTTCTTCTTTTCTGATCTTCGGGCATTTCCAATGCCGCTTTCACCGCGAGGGCTCCGCTCTCGACATCAAACGGGTTGACTGCCACAATATCCGGAAATTCGAGTGCGGCACCGGCATGTTCCCCCAGAATCAGTGTCCCATTTTCATCCGACCGGGCGGCAGCAAACTCTTTGGCAATCAAATTCATTCCATCTTTAATGGGGGTAATCAATGCCACATCCGCCGCCCGGTAGTACGCGATGAGTTCTTCCTGGGGTATCCCGTGATAAAAGTAATGGATGGGTATCCATCCTTCTTTGGAAAACTTCCCGTTGATGCGCCCCACATGGTAATCAATTTCATCCTTCAATTCTTGATATTCCGGGACATGCGTCCGGCTGGGAACGGCTATCTGCAAGAAGGAGACGGATTCTGTGTATTCGGGAAATTCTTCAAAGAATTGTTCCAGAGTTAACAACCGTTCTTTGATGCCCTTGGTGTAATCCAGGCGATCCACGCCCAAAATAAGATGCTCGGCATTGAGATCCTCCTTGATTTCCCGTGCCCGCTCTTCCGTCTCCTTCGCACCCCCGATGCCATTGAAGAACTCAAAGTTCACCCCGATTCCTCTGGGAAGCAGTTTCACAATCCGGTCCCCTACATGGATTTCCAGCGTGTCAGGATCCCAATCATACCCCAGAATCATTTCAACGGCTCTTCCGAAATTCCAACAATATTGTGGCAGGTGAAATCCGAGAACATCATTCCCTAGCATTCCTTCCAGCAGTTCAACCCGCCAGGGAATGAATTTAAAGAAGTCGGCATGCGGAAACGGGATATGCCAGAAAATGCCGGAAGAAATCTCCGGCCGTTCATGTTTGATCATACCGCCGGTCAGGGCGAGGTGATAATCCTGAAGCCAGAGCACATCTTCTTCCGGATTCACCGCCTGAATCAGCGCATCGGCAAACAGCCGGTTCACATCTTTGTAGGCCTCCCAATGCACCCGTTCAAAATTGGCCCGTTCCAGGAAATAATGGCAGAGAGGCCAGAGTGCCTGGTTCGCAAAACCGTAATAGTAATTATCAACCTGCTCTTGTGTAAGAAAGATTCGATATTGTGTAAAGGTAGGATCATCCCCGGGGACTTCTTGCTGTTGAGGTAATTCATGCTTCTGCACCAGATTTCCGCCGGCCCACGAAACCCACAATCCCCCGGTTGCACGCATGATAGGTATTAAGGCCGAAACCAGCCCTCCCAGGGTGGCCTCATACGTAAAACCGTTCTCCGTGCTGGTCACAGTGAACGGTTCGCGATTGGAGCAGATCACCAGGCGTTTTCCACGTAAATCGACATCTACCGGTGTTTGAGTCATTGTACTTACACCACTATTTAACCTTTACGTTCTACAAATTAATTCAAGTGAGATCATCTATCTCTTCCATTCTTAAAATTAATAATAACAGGGACTTTTCTAATTCCCAGATGTCGGGAATGATCCCTGCTGTGACGGATTGCGTGTAGTGTTGTGCTGTACATCATCTCCTTCATTCTCTCAATACGTCGGTTTCTTAAGCACACATTTTCTGCATCGTCATCAACAATCCGGACTCAGGAAAAACAAGTATCTAAATTCAATTAATTTTAATCATTATTATTTATTTTTTAAAGACATATGTGATGGCAACGGCAAAAAAAGGGAAGATCGCTAAATTACTCTTGAGTTCTTCTGATGCAATTGTTTACTTAAAATAATGTTATTATATGCACTTAAATAATTACAACCGAAGAGAATGATGAAAGGAGGTCACAATGGCTAGAGTTGCCATTAACGGCATGGGGAGAATTGGACGAGCTCTCTTCAAAAATCTGGTTGATACTCCGGAAATGAACGTGGTTGCTGTGAACGACATCGCCCCGTTGGATAATACGGCGTATCTCTTAAAGTATGATAGTGTCTATGGGCGCTATGAAAAATCGGTGACCACCGGTGATGGTGCACTTATCATTGACGGTGAGAGCTACCAGTACCTGAGCGAGAGAAATCCCGGAGATCTCCCCTGGGGTAAATTGGATGTTGATTTGGTGTTCGAATGTACCGGACTGTTCACCACCATGGATAAATTGCGTCCGCATGTCGAAGCGGGTGCCAGGCATGTGATCCTCTCCGCACCGGCAAAGGATGAAGAGGTGGAGATGGTGGTTCACGGGGTCAATAAACCGGGGAACACCCAGGTGATCTCGTGCGCCAGCTGCACGACCAACTGTATCAGTCCGGTGGTTGAGGTCATGGACCGGCATTTTGGCGTCGCCAAAGCAGTCATGACCACTATCCATGCGTACACATCCAGCCAGAGTATCGTGGATGGTCCTCACAAGAAATGGCGGCGCGGCCGGGCCGGCGCCATTAACTTTGTGCCCACTTCCACCGGCGCAGCAATCGCTACGACAAAGGCGATTCCGAAACTGGCAGGGAAATTCGATGGAGTGGCAATCCGCGGACCGATTCCGGTGGGATCGATTGCTGATATCGTCTTTCATGTGGAGAAGGAGACATCAGCGGATGAAATTAACAGGATCTTCAAAGAAGAAGCCGTCACAGATCGATATAAAGGCGTGCTGGCAGTAGCCGAGGATCCTCTTGTATCGGCTGATATCATCAAAGATTCGCACGCGTCGATCTTTGATCCCTCAATGACACAGGTGGTGGGCGGCGACCTGGTGAAAGCGATGTCCTGGTATGATAACGAGTGGGGTTATGTAAATCAGATGATTCGCGAAGCCCGGCGGATACTGAAAGAAGAAGAGGCGCCCGCTGAGGCATAACCTCAGGACATCACGACGCAATCTTCTGAAGCCCTCATCTTGCTTGAGATGAGGGCTTTTTATATAGTTCAATGGCGAACTGCAGTTCTACGTATGCTGCGCCGATGAACGTAAACGGGAATAAGGTATTGAAAATTATCCGGCAGATTTTTTCTGATAGAAGTCCCGGCATTCCCGGTCCCTGCCGCGCACCACCTGTTTGCCCTTATTCTATTCTTCCGCCTGCCCGTCCGTGCTGTATTTACTGCGCAGGGCGTACGATTGTTTTACATAGTCCTCAAGCCGCTGCTTCGCTTTCCCGAAGACCGAATCTTCCGGATATTGGCCGTCCTCATCCATTTCCCCCGCCGGTACACCGGTGAGCAATTCTATTCCCTCTGAAATATGTTTCACCGGATAGATATGAAATTTCCCTTTTTCCACTGCGTTCACAATTTCCGGCCGCAGCATCAGATTCTTCACATTTGACTCGGGTATCAGAACGCCCTGGTCACCAGTAAGTCCCCGTTCATTGCAGATATCAAAGAACCCTTCAATTTTCTGATTGACGCCGCCAATCGCCTGCACTTCGCCCTTCTGATTCATGGAACCGGTCACGGCAAGGTTCTGCTTGATCGGGATACTCGAGAGTGCGCTCAAAATCGTATAGGCCTCTGTGGAAGAAGCACTGTCGCCTTCCACCAGACCATAGGACTGTTCGAATGTCAGACTGACATTCACGCTCAGGGGGATATCCTGGGCAAATTGTTTCCCGAGCCAGCCGGTTAATATTTCGACGCCTTTATTATGGATCTTGCCGCTCATCTTGGCATTCCGATCGATATTCACCACGCCCTCTTTACCCATAAAAGTTTCTGCTGTGATTCTGGAGGGACGCCCGAACATGAATTCCCCGACCGGAAAAATGGCTAAGGCGTTTACCTGCCCTACCTGTCCGCCTGTGGTTGCGATCATCTGGATATCCCGAAGGATTCGCTCCTGCACTTTCTCTTCCATCAAACCGCTTCGGTAGCGACGTTCATCGAAGGCTTGTTCCACGTCCGCACGGTGTACCAGGTCATGCCCGTTTTTGCCGGCCCAGTAACTGGCTTCCGTAATCACTTCCACAATCTTTCCGAACCGCAGCGAGAGCTTTTCCTGATCGCTTACCGATCGCTGGCTGATTTCCAGCATGGCCGATACGCCGTCGGGAGCAAAATGGATTAAGTTTTCTTCATCGCAGACCCGGCAGATAAATTTGATATACTCCGCGATGTTCGTGTCCTCTTTGTTCACTTCGTAATCAAAATCTGCCCGAACCTTAAACGTTTTTTCAAACTGGTCGTCATACTTGAGCAGAAGGTCAAAGAGCTCGGCAGGACCGATGAGCACGACCCGCACATCAAGGGGGATAGGCTTCGGTTTTAAACTGCTGACCGCCACATATCCCAGCTGCTCCTGCACATCTTCAATGCGAATTTCGGCGTTCCTGATGGCACGCTTTAAGGTATCCCAGACGAAGGGGTTTTTCAGCACTCCCAGTATATCCAGGACCAGGTACCCGCCGTTCGCCTCAATTAACGATCCCGGCTGCACCATGGTAAAATCAGAGTAGACCGCCCCGAACCTGGCTCGTTTTTCCATGCGCCCGAACACATTATTATAGGTGGGATTCGTCTCGACGATCACCGGCGCTCCGTCCGTTTTTGCGTTATCGACCAGCACATTCACCTCGTATCTGGTAAAGTCCGGCTGGCCCTGGCCACCCCCCTGCAGCGCAGCCATCAGCTGCTGTTGCTGGCCCTGTTCGCTCTGACCGGCCTGCACGAAATCCTGCACATTCTCAATAATATCGTTCTTTACACCCTCTAAATACTCCCTGACTTCCGGAGAATCTTTATACTCTTCCTTAAAGTTCTCAATCCGGTGGCCCACCACGAAAAGAGTGACCTCTCTGTTTAACTCCTCAATTTTTTCGCGCACTGCTTTTTCTAATTTATTAATCTCACGCAGCGTCTTCTGAATCTCCCGCTGGACGTAGTCAATAGTGTCATCAACCTGCTGTTTAATATCCTCATCCAGATTCTGATACGTATTTTGATCAATGGGCTGCCCCTGCACAATGGGAATGGTCTGAAATCCCGCGCCGGTCATCTGCACCTCCACATCATGTTCCGCTGCCTTCTCCTGCAGCTCATTGACCTTGTCCCGTTTTTTCCGCTGGAATTCCTCCATGACCTTTGACCGTTTTTCCTGGTAATCTTCGGTCTCAAACGCCCGGGGCATTTCATCCTTCAGATTCTCAATGAATTGCTGCATCTTTTTGGAAAACTTCATCCCTTCGCCGGCGGGAAGGGAGAAGGACACCGGACGATACGGCTCTTCAAAGTTATGCACCATCAGCCAGTCGGCCGGGACCGGTTCTTTGGCGCTCCGCTGTTCAAGAATTCTCTTGACGATGGTCGTTTTCCCGGTGGCACTTAATCCGGAAACAAAAATATTATACGAAGGATCGTCAATCTCCAGTCCCAACTCCAGGGCCTGCACCGCCCGTTCCTGACCGATAACATCTTCCAGAGATTCCATCTCTTTTGTAGAGGAAAAATCGAATTGAGCGGGATCAATCACATTGCGGAGTTTTTCGGCAGTCAGTTCTGTGACGCCCTTGGTGGTTGTCTGCTCCATTCTTTGCTCTCCTGGCTTTCAAATTGGTTTATCATGTTTAATTTATGGTAAACATTGCACGGAATAGTTTAAAGATTTATATGGCTATTAACTTCGCTCAGTACATGGAAAATGCCCGGATGCTCCTGACCGCCTCTTTCTCGTCCCCCCTTACCAGAGGGGGGCATTCGATCAGTGCGCCTCCCATGGCCCCTGGTCTCCCCATACATTGAGTAAACTTCATAGTCCTATTGTATTTTTCTGTAACTGTGTTATAACTGTGTCAATCTGTGTCCCGAAGGGATCCCTTGCGGGACAAGCTGTGGACTGTGTATCTGCGCCCCAAGGGATCCCTTGGCTTCCAGGGGCCGTCTCCTGCGCTTGTCAGCCACAGATCACTTTCCTGCAAGGAACAGAATTTTTCCTTCAAGGAAACTTTTTTTTCCTTCAAGGAAAATTATTTTTCCTTGAAGGAAAGTTTTCTTCCCTGCAAGGAACCCATCGGCTGCTTCTCAGGAAATAGTATACAGGGCTATGAAGAGAACGCCGTACAGCGCGACAGATACGTGGAGTGGAGGGTGTGTGAGAATGCTAAGTCAATGAAATAATTGCCATCCTGAGCGAAGCGAAGGATCTCCTGTGATCATGCTCCCAACTGGCTAAAACTCCTACATAATAAGGGATAGCAGAAAAACGAGGAGATCCTTCGACTCCGTCCCACACACCGGGACTCCGCTCAGGATGACATCTTTTCTATTTGACTCCTTGTTTTCACACACCCTCAGTGCTTCGTCTCCCGGCTCTCTCCCACAGGAGTCATTCCGGGCGGAGTCCCGACCGGTCGGGATGACTCGACGGCCGGCACTGGAATGCCCTGCTGTCGACGAATCTGATCCGCCCCTGACAGCGGGAAAGAGCCCGGAGACTGCGGCAACTTAACAACCATGATGATTTATCACAACTTATCATGATGAGGGAAAATTCATCGGAGATAGTTTCGCCGTGAACATACAAAAAACTGGAAACATCTCATCCGGTGTCTTTTTCCTCATAATCTTCGGAATAATTGAATTGTCGTTCAGGTGTCGGAAGAATTCCTCAACACTGTGGGATTTTGAGATTAGTCTTGTTATTTTCGCTGTGCCAGTAACGCCTTGAACTCTTCCTCACTTAATACCGGAACTCCCAGGTTCCGCGCCTGATCCAGTTTCGAGCCGGCTCCCGGGCCTGCCACCACGTAGTCCGTATTGCCACTCACGCCGGAGGTGGCCCGACCCCCTAACCGTTCCACCAGTTCTTTCGCCTCGTTCCTGCTCCACTCCTTCAGGTTGCCGGTGAACACGAAGGTGAATCCCTGCAGTGGCTGCTCCTCTTCTTCTGCATAGGGGTTTTCCAGCTTCAAACCGGCATCAATCATGCGTCGGATATCGTCAAGGGTTTGCTCGTTTGAAAAGAAGGTCACCACAGATTCCGCGACTTCAGGACCCACCTCGTGGATATCCATCAGATCCGCTTTGGATGCCTGCTGCAAATCGTTCAGGGTGCGATAATGTTCAGCAAGCACCCGGGCCATATGTTTGCCGACCAGGGGAATGCCAATAGCATAGAGAAATACATGCAGCGGCTGATGTCTGCTTTTTTCAATTTCCCGGGCGAGATTCCGGGCCGATTTTTCCGCCACATCATCCAGCTGTTGCCATTCCTCCTCTTTGAGATAATAGAGATCCGATATCCGATCAATCATGCCCTTTTCCAGCATTTCACGGACCCGTCGATCTCCCAGGCCCTCAATATCCATCCCGTTAACGGACACAAAATGTTTGATGCGCTCCCGCACCTGTGCTTTGCATCGGATATTGGTGCATCGGGTCTGTTTTCTGTCTTCACTCATTACGACTTCCGAACCGCACACCGGACAGGTGTCAGGCAGATGATACGGCTCCTCGGAGCCATCCCGCTGGTCCGGAAGCGGTTTCACCACATAAGGAATCACGTCACCTGCCCGTTCAACTATGACCGTATCCCCCACCCGAATATCCTTCTGATCGATTTCACTCTGATTGTGCAGGGAAGCCCGGCTGACTTCCACTCCTCCAATCCGGACCGGTTCTAAAAGAGCAACAGGAGTTAATTTCCCGGTGCGTCCGACCTGCACCTCGATCTTTCTGATTGCCGTCGTCGCTCGCCTGGCTGGAAATTTATAGGCGATCGCCCAGCGAGGGTTGCTGGTTCGCACGCCCAGGGTATCCTGAGCATCCAGATCATTCACTTTGGTCACCATCCCGTCGATTTCATAGGGCAGGTCTTCCCGGAGATCCAGAAATTCTTTATAGGTCTCGATAACCTCATCAATACCACTGACCTTCCGGTTGAGGTCCGAATTCACTCGGAACCCCCAGCTCGGAAGGGTCCGGAGCACCTCCCACTGCTTCGTAAACTCATACCCTTCAATCTGTGCCACCTGATAGAGATAAATATGCAGCGGACGCTCGGCGGTTATTCTGGGATCCAGCTGCCGCAGGGATCCGGCTGCTGCATTCCGGGGATTCGCAAATGTTTTCTCCTCCCGCTCGGCACGCTTTCGATTGAATTCCTCAAATTCATCTTTGCGCATGTACACTTCACCGCGCACAACCAATCTCCGGGGAATGGACACATTGTTCTGGCTGATCAGGTTGAGGGGCACTTCCCGGATGGTTTTGATATTTTCTGTGATATTTTCTCCGGTCTGTCCATCGCCGCGGGTTATTGCCTGCTGCAAAGACCCCGCTTCATAGATAAGTTCCACTGCCAGGCCGTCATACTTGGGCTCACAGGTGTATCCAATCTGGTCCCGGTTCAGCTCCCGCCGACAGGTCCGATCGAAGTCTCTCGCGTCCTGCGCGTCGCTGACGGATTTCAAACTCAGCATTGGCACGGGATGATCCACCAGGCCCAGCTCTTCCTGTGGCCGGGCGCCTACCCGCCGGGTCGGGGAATCCGATGTAACGAGATCCGGAAACCGCTCCTCCAATACCTCCAAAGTGCGGAATAACCGGTCATATTCGTCATCAGTAATCACGGGATCGTCCTGCACATAATAGCGATAATCATGATAGTTGATGGACTCCCGCAGTCTCCCGATTGCCTGTTCCGCTTCCTCTTTCGATGCAATCCTGTCCGGATCGATATCCGGTTTGAGTGCGATTCCTTCCGGGATCTCAGCCATAATTCAACCTCTTTGTTCCTGTTTCTGCAAGATACTAATCTCGTCGCACCAGTTCTAATACTTCATCAACCGGGCGCGGGTTCAAGATATCACCAGATTCCAGCCAGCCCCGGCGAGCCTGATTTACTCCAAACTTGATATGCTTCAGCTCGTCCGTACTATGAACGGCTGTGGAAACGGACAATTTAATTCCCCGCTCCTTCGCCATTTTACAATGAATATCCTTCAGATCCAATCGTCTTGGAGTGGCATTCACTTCCAGACAGCAGCCATATAACGCTGCCCTGTCCATGATCTTTTCCATATCCGTTTCCATGGGTTCCCGCTTGTGAATCTCCCGGCCGGTGGGATGCCCCAGAATACTAAAATACGGATTTTCCATGGCTCTGAGAACCCGGCTGGTTTGCTGGTCATATGGTAAATTGCGATGGTAATGAATGCAGCTATACTCGTAAATCCAACCGCTTCAGAATTAGGAGATATCACTGTTATGAACGGGCATAACAACTCCTATTTCCGATGTTCAAAATCCTTTTCGTTAAATTTATATATTCGTAAACATAAATTACAGGGGCTGCGGGTGATGATAACCAGCAAAGGACACCATTCGGGAACTCCCGGCTGATATGATTATCAGGATGAAACTCTGCCCTCTATTGCCTAATCTATTCCATGACATGATAAAGGTCCACAAGGAAGATAAAAAGATATGACAAACCTCATCATTCCAGCTAAACGCATCAGAGGTACTGCACTGGAAGACCGATTAAATGAGAACGCGAAAAAATATGTGCTCCCTGCCCGGTATCTGTTAAAGGATGAACACGGGAAAGTGATGGAAACCCCCGGTCAATTGTTTCGGCGGGTGGCGGAGAATCTGGCACAGCCTGAAGCGGAGTACGGCAATGATGTGCAACAGATGGCGGACGAGTTTTACGATATGTTAACGACACTGGAATTCATGCCCAATTCTCCCACTCTGATGAATGCCGGCGCCGAACTGCAGCAGCTGGCCGCCTGCTTTGTTATCTCCCCGGGTGATGATCTCGATTCCATTTTTGACACGGTCAAACGGGCCGCCAAGATATTTCAGAGCGGTGGCGGCGTCGGGTATGCGTTTTCCAAACTCCGTCCCAGGGGAGATATGGTCCGGTCGACCGGCGGGATTGCCAGCGGACCGGTCTCGTTCATGCACGTGTTCGATCAAATGTGCAGTACGCTGAAACAGGGCGGAAAACGGCGTGGCGCCCAGATGGGGATTCTCCATGTTGATCATCCGGACGTCGGACGATTTGTGGTGGCAAAGCGGCAGGAAGGCGTTCTGGCGAATTTCAACATCTCAGTCGCCATCACGGATCGATTCTATGATGCCGTGAAAAATGACGACTGGTATACCCTGTTCAATCCCCGGAACAATGAACCCTTTACGGTTATCGAGGAGACAGCACATTTCTACAGCACGGAATACGAAGACGCCAGCAAAGTACGTGCGGAAGAGAATCTCTGGCGGGATTATGCCGGAGACATCGAGGGGATCGCGGCATTTCGCGGCGCCACCGAGATTCAGGTGGGTGACCCCATGAGACTCCCGGCCCGGTTCATCTGGAAGCTGCTTATTGACGGAGCCTGGAGAAACGGTGAACCGGGGCTGTTCATGATAGACGAAACCAACCGGCAGCATTCATTTGATATTAAGGAAAATCCCGAACATCAGATTATGGCAACCAATCCCTGTGCCGAACAACCACTGGAAGATCATGAAGCCTGCACTCTTGGACACATTAACCTGTCACTGATGCTCTCTGAGACATTCGTAGCGTGGCCTTCCTACCGGAAATCCGATCCCGACCCTTCATCGGAGCAGGTGAGCGGTTTCCTCAACCAGGCGATTGATTGGGAGAGGCTTGGTCATGTGGTTCGTCTGGGGACCCGGTTTCTGGACAACGCAATCACCATGAGCAGATTTCCCCTGCAGGAAATCCGTGAGAAATCAGGGAATCTGCGAAATATCGGACTGGGAGTGATGGGCTTCGCTCAGATGTTACTGCAATTGCAGGTTGTGTATGGCAGCAAAGAATCTTTTGAGATTGCACGCCAGATAATGAGATTTATCAGCCATGAATCCAAGAACGCCAGTCATCGATTGGCGGAAGAACGCGGCACCTTTCTGGAATGGGAACACTCCAAGTACGCACAACCCGCGTCTTATCCTGATTGGTTTCGTCAACATACCGGTCAAAACCCGGATGATTGGAAAGACGGCTTTCCACTGCGCAACCACCATACCACCACTGTCGCCCCGACCGGCACCACCAGCATGATCGCCAACACCTCCGGCGGTTGTGAACCGCTGTTCAACACCGTGTACTTCCGAAATGTGGGCCGGGATATTCAGGGCGAGGATCTGCTCATCGAATTCGACGATTATTTTCTTCAGGTCCTGGAAGCCAACGGCTATGACGTGGAAGCGCTCAAACAAGAGGCCAGGGAATTGATGCGGAACAACCGCTTCACCGGAACCCGCGACCTCTCGATATCCGATGAAATTGCGGATATTTTCATTACCGCCGACCGGATTGCTCCGGAGAACCACGTCCGGATGCAGGCGGCCTTCCAGGAATATATTGACAGTGGCATTTCAAAAACGATTAACTTCCCGAAGACCGCGACCAGAGATGATGTGGACAGCGCGTTCCGCCTGGCCATCGAGCTGGGCTGCAAAGGCCTGACTTTCTATCGCCTCGGCTCCCGGAAAAAACAGGTGCTATTCACCACGCAGGAGGTGAAACCGGAATAAGACAGTTGGCAGTTGGCAGTGGGCAGTGGGCAGTGGGCAGTGGGCAGGAAGCGATTCACATACGTCGGTGCTGGAGGGAACTGTCAGCACTTGTAAGAACTTGCCAGTGCTTGATTCCTCCCAAATATTGATACAGAAATCAGAGAGTCCATGCTGTGGAAAAGACGTGAAGCATGCTAGTGTGTCTAACCCTGAGTGTACTTCGGTGTGTTTCGGTGTTTAATTACACTGGCTGGGCTTACCCGACAGTTTCTATTCGCGCTCTACCATCTCCCGGAGTTCCAGGGCGTTCATGGCGGCGTAGCCCAGCTGATCATTGTCAAAGTAGCAGTACACGTCTTTCCCTTGATTAGCCCACTGCCGGAAGGTTTCAGCCCACTTCCCGAGGGTTTCGTCGTTGTATTTTCCCTGATATTTATCCCCTGGGCCGTGCAGACGGAGATACACCAGATCGGCGGTCACTTCGCCGGGCGAGAGATAACCGGCCAGTTCATAGATACACAACGCAATATTTTTCTCACGCAGGAGCTGACAGGCGCGATCGTTGATCCACCGCTGATCCCGGAATTCAAATGTATATTGAAATTCATCTGGCAATAACTCCAGAAAAGCAGCCAGCCGCTCTTCGTTAAATTTCCAATTCGGCGGAAGCTGGAAGAGGATCGGTCCCAGTTTGTCCTCCAGTAGCCGCACGTTCTCTAAAAAATTACACAGACTTTCCTTCGGCTCCTTTAACTTCTTCATATGGGTGATGTACCGGCTGGCTTTCACGGCGAAGATGAAACCCGCCGGTGATGCCTCCCTCCACTGCCGGAACGTGCTTTTTTTCGGCAGTTGATAAAAAGTATTGTTCACTTCCACCGTATGAAACCGCTCGCTGTAATAATCCAGCCACTGATGAGTCGGCAGCTCCTCGGGATAAAATGGGCCACGCCAATGGTCATAATTCCAGCCCGAGGTTCCGATATGGATCTCAGATGTCATCTTCATTCAGGGGCAGGAGCCGTTCAACCGGAACGAATCACTCATTACGCCCCGTATTTCTGCAGTTTTCCGGCATGTGCCATGGCTAAGGGTAATAATTCCCTGGAATAAATTGATCCGATCTGGCCGTGGCGGCATGTGATCTCTGTGAATCGATCGGCGTCTCCACCCCGCAGAAAGGGCGCTTTCATCAGTACGGGCACCGGATGCCAGCTATGAGCCATAATGCTGGGCGGAGTCGAATGATCACCCGTGATAATTAATACATCGGGACCGGCGTCTAACAACGTGGGAAGCGCTGTGTCCATTTCTTCAATCCGTGCCACCTTGGCATCCACGTCGCCGTCTTCTCCGGTTTTATCAGTGTATTTGAAATGGGAAAAGACAAACGTATGGTCTTGCAGCGCCTTCACAGTATCCCGGCAGATATCCTGTGCGGTGGTAGGCTTTGAAAAAATTGGAATGTTCACCAGACGAGCGACGCCCCGATACATCGGATAGCCGGCTACGGCCACCGGATTCAGTTGATAGCGTTCCGGGAACATCGGCCAGTCCGGGAGCTTCGCAAAGCCCCGCGTCAGAATCATATTGGCTTTTTCCTCGTCTTTCAATATTTCTTTGACTTGCACCAGGATCTCTTTGACAAGGCCGGCCGTCCTGGACCCAGCATGTGATTTGCGGGCCGGATCCAGCGGTTCGACGCCGGGCATCTGGGGATCGGTATCTCCCACATTATCATCCAGGTCATCTCCCCGGACAACCATCAGCGCCCGATGCTCCGCGACGGTTTCGAATAACACTTCCACTCCCTCGGGCGGGGTAACATTCTCTTTGATTTTCTGCAGTACCCGCTTATTTTCTTCATCTGAAATTCGTCCCGCCCTGCGATCAATCACTTTCCCCTGGTTATCCAAAGTGCAGAAATTTAATCGCGCCGCCACGTCGTTTTTCTGGAGGGGAAATTCAATGCCCAGAGCGCTTAACACGCCGCGACCTATCTTGTAAATAATCGGATCATATCCGAACAATCCCAGATGACCCGGTCCGCTCCCGGGAGTGACACCCACTGCCACAGGGGTAATCTGCCCCAGGGCACTCTGCTTTGCCAGTGCATCCATATTCGGTGTGTTCGCCATCTGCAGAGCCGTCCCTTTGCCATCGTTATCACAATCACCAATCCCATCCAGCACCAACAATACCATCGTCTTCTCATTCGCCTCGGCTAATGAACTGATGAGATTCCCATAGGTGTCTTCCATGCAACACTCCTTGTTTCTGTTGTTTCAATGTTTTGTGTAAATTACCGAGAAAATACAGAAGATTCAAAGAAGAGTTGCTGCGGCCTTACTCCAATCGCTCGGTATAAATCCTTTGAGAGCGTTTAGAAAACATGGGCCTGATGCAGGATGCTGAAATTTGTTTAAGGAAATATCATACAGAACCGGATGCAGCCTGTTTGGCGTTATTCCTCCGTCAGGAAAATTCATTATAG
>CAYPST010000055.1:0-26581 GCA_964413425.1 uncultured bacterium | reverse complement strand
CGTCGGGACGTTCCGCACCCATTCGGTGAAAACAAACATTTTCTCAGTCGGGGTTCTACCTAAGTACAGCGATACTTCGCTGTCCCAGAGGGACCCCAGTGGGGCACTCGTATCGCTCAACTTAGGGTATAATAATCCGGAATTATATGAGCGGTTCTTATCACACCGGAACCCGGCTGAGCAGCGAACGGTTTCCGTCATTTCTGGGCAGGCTGAATCACCGAGGGCGCCTCGTCAAACAGGTCTTCCTTCCGGGCAAGGAGATTTCCGCAGGAACAGATGATGTATTCTGTATCTCGGAGCCCGGGATAATCCTCGGGATTGCCCGACCAAAGCTGTCCACAGCAATCACAGTATAACTCATCGGTTATCATGAAAACAGATCCATTCCATACCTCTCTGAGTGTACGATTGTTAGTATAGCAAGAAAAACCAGCCGATACAAGGAATAAGTGAACAAAGAGTGAAAATAGACCTCGGAGCGCCGGCTGTGAATTCCCTGGTGAGATATATATTAATCGCTGGTTATCCTGATATGTATCTTGATTTCTGCGGGGGGAGAACCTAATTTCTACTAACGGATGAAATATACAGTAACCGGTGTTGAGTCGTTACCATTCATTCGAGAGATAAAGATGACTCTGGAGAGCATCTATATGAGAGTGTTTAGCAAACAGTAAGTATCTACAAGATGTTGCGCCCGGCGTACATGGAGCATATACAGAACATATTTCCCGGATATTTTTCGGGATACGGGAGCCAATTGTTCATGGGTTCTTTGCCACAAGGGATCTCTTTGCCAAAGGCCTCGAAGAGACTCCCCCAACGGGATCCTCCGAAGTCCCAGAGGGATCCCGTTGGGGGAGTCCCTTGGACCTTCTGGGACTTCGGAGCATCCCTTCGGGGCGAGGCGTTTTCCAAACAGATTCACAGAGCAACAAATTCACTCAAATTAAGAATAATTTGACAATGACACAGAATGATGCAGGCAATGAAAGGAGCCGGCCATGGTGGACATTAAAAATATCCTGTACACCACGGATTTTTCCGATTACTCGAAATCCGCTCTTCCGTTTGCTGTGGAAATGGCGGAAAAATTTAATGCCACATTGCACTGTTTGTATGTCGTCGAACCGGTCAACACACCGGTCGATTTTGGCTGGACCCAGGTGAATTATGTAGAACTGGAGGAACAGCACACGGAGCATGCACGCAAGAGTCTGGAAAAACTTGTCCGGGAAGAAATCCCGGAACATATTGATCGCAAGATCCATATACTCCACGGCAGAAGTTTTAAGGAAATCATAACCTTCTCCATAGATACTGAGATTGATTTGATTGTAATGGCCACACACGGGTTGAGCGGATTGAGTCATATCCTATTTGGGAGTACCACCGAAAAAGTCGTCCGGAAATCCCCGTGTCCGGTCTTAACCGTTCGGGATCCGGAACATAAATTTGAAATGCCGTAGGAGCCTGTGATTCGTCGATTCCTGGTTTTCATAGTACTGCTGACAGCGGTACCGTTATGGGGCAATGATTATGAGTATCTGCCGGGCGACAGCCTTCTGCGGGCGGGTATCTACCATCTGTACAATCATGATCGTGACCTGGCAGTAAACCATTTCAGCGTCGTTAAAACACAGTATCCGGACCATCCCATCGGATATTTTATGGACGGGGTTGCCGCATGGATGATCACCCGGGGCACGCACGGAGTGAAGCCCAGCGAGGACACCCTGTTAATTAGAATGAAGTCTTCCGCTGATATTTCAAAAGAATATGTGCAGGATAACCCCAATGATGAATATGGCTGGCTGATTTACGGCATGTCGCTGGGAGCGCAGGCCAGAGTGGACCTGGCCCGCAAACACTGGCTGCAGGCGGCCATCCATGGATTAAAGGGGATCCGCCGGATTCAGAAAGCCGAAGAAATCAATCCGGATCTGCCGGATTTGCAGCTGGCATTGGGCGCATTTCATTACTACGTGGGCATGTCCGGGCCGCTCCTGAAAACCGCCGCCGGAATTCTCGGGCTGAGCGGGACAAAAGAAGAAGGGCTCGCCGAACTCCAGTTTGCGGTGAACAACTGCCGCTACGGGACACCCCAGGCCAAAGATATCCTGATTTACGTCTACGGATATCTTGAAGACCGGCTGCCGGAAGCGCTGCAGCTGGCGGAAGAGCTCTCTGAGACCTATCCGCAGAATCCGTATTACCGGGCATTGGAAGCCGATTTACATTTCGCATTGGAGCAAATTCCCGAGGCAGAAGCGGCAATGGCCTCCATGCCACCGCTGCTGGCGGATGTGGACACGTTTTATGTGGAGGAATATGAAAACAAGCTGGTGTATCTCCGGGGCCTGCAGAACTACCACCAGGGAGACTATCAAGAAGGTATCAGGTTGTTGAACCGGTATATTCATGACAATATTGACGAATATGATCTCCATGCGGTGAACGCGGAGCTCTATCTGGGAAAAAGTTATCAACGTCTGAATCAGATGATGTCCGCCCGACGGTATTTTGTCAGTGTCTCCAAGAGTGATGTGCCCACCCGCATGAAAGCAGAAGCCCGGGAACTGCTGAATCAAATATGACCGTCTCTGTAGTTATTTTCATTGCCAGGAAGCACAGCGAATTATATCTTTGCACTGGTAACAATGAGACAGCTAAAGAAACCACGAATTAACACAAATTAGCACGAATTCATTTTTGTGTTCTAATTTTTAAAATGGAATCGATTATCATTAGAAGAGGCAAAAGAAGACCTTGAGCGATACAGGTATACAAAGGAAGCCTGCCAGAGAGGTGATGGTCGGGGACGTGCCGGTCGGCGGAGGAAACCCGATTCCGGTGCAGTCCATGACCACCACCAAGACCGAGGATACGCAGGCGTCCATCGATCAGGTGCAGGCGCTGGAAGAAGCCGGCTGCCAGATTATCCGGCTGACGGTTCCGAACAAGGAAGCGGCGAAATCGCTGGAAAAAATTAAACTGGCCGCGCGGGTGCCCATTGTTGCGGATATTCACTTTAATCACATAATGGCTCTGTATGCCGTGGATGCCGGCGCGGATAAGATTCGTATTAATCCCGGAAATATCGGCAAAAAAGAACGGGTGGAGGAAATCCTGAAAAAAGTGGGAGACGCCGGCCTGCCCATCCGGATTGGCGTGAATGCCGGGAGTCTGGAGAAACCGCTCCTGAAGAAATACGGCTATCCCACAGCAGAAGCCATGGTGGAGAGTGCCGAGAATCACATAACAATCTGTCAGGAGCATGGGTTTGAGGATATTATTGTGTCTCTGAAAGCCTCGGACGTCCCGCTGATGATCCAGGCCTATCGCCAATTCTCGGAAAAATACGATTATCCCCTCCATCTCGGCGTGACCGAAGCGGGGTTATACCGGCAGGGGTCCATTAAGTCCGCCATCGGTATCGGTACATTGCTGGCCGAGGGAATCGGTGATACCATCCGGGTGTCCCTGGCCGATGATCCCGTCCAGGAAGTCAAGGTCGGATTTGAGATCCTGAAGTCACTCAATTTATCCACCAAAGGCGCCACCATTGTTGCCTGTCCCACCTGCGGCCGCCTGGAAGTCGACCTGTTCAGGATCACCCGGCAGGTAGAGGAATATCTCGACAAAACGGACAAGACCATCAAGGTGGCCATAATGGGCTGCGCCGTGAACGGACCGGGCGAAGCCGGTGATGCAGACATCGGAGTGGCCTGTGGCAAGCATGAAGCGCTGCTGTTCAAGAACGGAAAAGCCGTCGGCAAGATCCCGGAAGATCAGGTGGTCGAGCGGCTCATCCGGGAGATCGAAGCCTGGGAGCCGGTTACCGAAAACGAACGGTGATTCATTAAACACCGAAAAACACTGAAAAACACCGATATAACTGATCAGATCGAAGATCATCTCAACTCTCAAATAATACACTTCAATCCCGATCATCCTTCCCTATGTTTTCATCGCATTGACAATTGACGGTTAACATAATCAGTAGAATTACCGACTCCGGTTTCGAATTAGCTGAATCACCGAAGACCCTCGACAATTTCCCAAACACTTACGTTTGCCCTTTGCCTTTTGCCGTTTCACACCATTAGAATTCGTACACTGAAGACACCCAAACGCCTGACTTCACATTTTCCCGCCAGAGAACATTCTCCTGTTTCAAGTCATTCGTTCAATTTTTATATTAAAAATACAATGCTGTTGCGGGGAAAATAAAGCAGAAACCCCTGGAGCAGCTTACCTCCATCCTCTGGTAATTACATTGTAAATTACGGCCGAAAGAGTCCTGACCATACCTCTGTACAGGCATTTCTCAGACTGAATTAAACAAATCATTGAAAAATACATTGGACGAAGGAGTGAATTATGTTTGCCCAGGTACTGAGCAGCAGTGTCCTTGGGATCGATGCCTACATTGTGAAGGTTGAAGTTCATATGGAGAACAGGCCTCCCAAGTTCTTCATGGTCGGTCTGCCGGAAGGCGCCGTGAAGGAGAGCAAGAGCCGGGTCTTCTCGGCCATAAAAAACAGCGGGTATTGGTATAACCCGAAGCGCACCACCGTGAATCTGGCCCCGGCGGATATTAAAAAGGAAGGCAGTTCCTTTGATCTGCCGCTTGCCATCGGATTGTTGACGGCATACGGTCATGTGAAACAGGAACATCTGGAGGAGTATATCCTTCTGGGGGAACTGGCTCTGGACGGGAATCTGCGGCCCATTCACGGCGCCCTGCCTATTTCTATCTGTGCCAAATCCAAAGATATCAGGGGTATCATCCTGCCGGAGGAGAATGCCAAGGAAGCCTCGCTGACCGACGAACTGGAGATTATCCCGGCGAAGAATCTCCGGGACGTGGTGGAATTTTTGAACGATCAGGCAGAGATCCCCTCCTACCAGATGGATATTGAATCGCTGTTCGTGGAGCAGTCCCGCTACCGGGTGGATTTCACCGATGTGAAAGGCCAGGAACATGTAAAACGGGCCCTGGAAGTGGCGGCAGCCGGCGGCCATAATATCATTATGATCGGTCCCCCGGGATCCGGGAAAACCATGCTGGCCAAGCGATTCCCCACTATCATGCCACAGATGACGTTGGAGGAGGCGCTGTCCACCACCAAAATCCATTCCGTGGCCGGCCTGATTGAAGACGGCCAGGGGATTATCGCCACCCGGCCGTTCCGGTCGCCGCACCATACTATTTCCGATGCGGCATTGGTTGGGGGAGGCCGGGTGCCCCGCCCGGGTGAAGTGAGCCTGGCCCACCACGGAGTCCTCTTCCTGGACGAACTGCCGGAATTCAAGAAGAACGTGCTGGAAGTCCTCCGGCAGCCGCTGGAAAATAACACCGTCACCATCGCCCGAGCGCTGGTGTCCTTATCCTATCCGGCGAACTTTCTGATGATCGCCGCTATGAATCCCTGCCCGTGCGGCTACGCCACCGACGCCACTAACACCTGTTCCTGTTCCGTCCCTCAGATTCAGAAGTATATGAGCCGGGTCAGCGGGCCGCTGCTGGACCGGATTGATATCCACATCGAGGTGCCGGCGGTGAAGTTCTCGGAGCTCTCCAGCGACCGGAAGGGGGAGCCCTCCGCCCGGATCCGGGAGCGGGTGCAGGCCGCCCGGGAACAGCAGCTGCGGCGGTTCCGGAAACACAAGCACATGTACGCCAATGCCGATATGGAGAGCAAGGACATCCGCCGGTACTGCAAAGTGGACGACCAGGGCAAGCAACTCCTGAAGTCCGCCATCAACAAACTCGGCCTCAGCGCACGGGCGTACGACCGCATCCTGAAAGTCTCCCGCACCATCGCCGACCTGGAGGGATCGGAAGACATCCGCCCGGAATACATCAGCGAAGCCATCCAGTACCGTACCCTGGATAGGCAGCTGTGGGCGCAGTAAAGGAGACCGGAGAATGGAGCACGGAGAACGGAAAAAATAGCGACAGATATACACAGATAACACACAGATAAAAAAGGTTCACGCAGAGGGCGCAAAGAATTACACGCAGAGAGCGCAAAGGAACAAACAAGGCAGAAGGCAAAAGTGAAAAGGCAAAAGCATGTGTTGGGTGAATGTAATGGGAATCTGAGAGGTCTGTGAATTCTCCAGTGAAGTCGGATCAGTAATACAACACGCTGGATTGCTCTGTGTTTTTGTGCTTTTTGTGGCCATTACCGAACAGAAAACTTTTCACGCAGCGGGCGCGAAGAGGTTCACGCAAAGAGCGCAAAGAGAACAACCGGTAGAAACAATAAGAAATCGGCCACAGATTATCACAGATAACACCACAGATTGAAAAGAAAGAAAGCTTTCACGCAAAGTTCGCGAAGACAGAAAAGATCGCAAAGGACGTAAAGCCCTGTCATGTATGGTTTTCATTGGAAAGAATTGTGAATCGATGGTTCCTGTACCCGGACGTTATCCCTGAGCTTTAAAATACCTGTTTCTACCTTTATACTTTATAACAGAGAGGGTAATAAATGATAAAGTGAGGTGGTGATTCCGCTGAAAATTACCTTCTTGCGCGTTAATGAAATTCGTGATATGACCCCGGAAGCGTATGCAGGCCGTCAATTTCGGCTGGAATACCAGATCTATGAAAAGGACAAGGACCGGGTCCGGACCGAATCCCGGCTGCTTTCCGAGGGTGAACTGGATATCACAGTCACGGAACCGGTAGCAGAGAGCTGGAAAAATATGGACCGGGAAATCGAAGGCACTGCCGGGACGATTGCTCTGCACCGGTTGACCGGACTTGGGGAAGAGGAGGAATATCTCCATATCCCGGAGACTCTGAGCATTTCAGAGGATGATGCGCCTGTCGACATTCCGGAACTCCCATTAGTCAAGCCCGGAACGGAGCTGCAGCTGCGGCCTGCACAGAGTAACCTGGAGGACCGGCTTTCCCGGCCGCAAAAACATGTATAACACTCTTGTTGTCGTTTCTACCGAACAATCTTTTGGTGTCATCAGAAGGGTTCCAGACTTCCTCAAATCCGGCACACTTTTTAAAGGTCTAACCAAGCATGAACTTGCAAATTCCCTGGGGCTTGCCCCAGGGGCACCTGCCATCTTTTGGATGGGAAAGGTGTAGAAATGTGTAGTCTGATGCCCTGCGGCTTGCCGCAGGGAGAATTCATTTTATTTTTTTGCGTTCTTTGCGGCCTCTGCGATCTTTGTCCCGTCGTCACGGGATCCCTTCGGGGCGAGGCGTTTTCTAAATAGACTCAATTCATTCAAAAAACCTCGGAACTTTACTTCCTGCCATCCGTGATAAGTATTAAATATGATTTCTCAGAATAAACTGTAGAGAGTCAGGCAACTGTGAGATGAGGATCGGATGCGTTCATTAAAATCTACATTACTCATTGTGACAGTTGTATTCTGTGCACTGAGTTTTCATTCCGGACAGGCCAGGGATCTCCACGCTTCCGTACCACAAGATCGGACTTCGTTGAATATTTCCAGTATTCAGGTAAGGCTTTTTCCTCAGATTCTTTCGGGTAAGTGGCTTCCATATACCTTGTCCGATATCGAAGTGCCCCGCCAGAGTACGTTCGATCAAACGCCGTTGATTTATATCCTGCCATCCCATCCGATTATTTCTTCGAGCACGAGCACGAACGTGTTTTCACCAACCACAAACGAATATCGCTCTTACTGTGCTGTTACCAAGGTGCATAATGTGCAAATGGAGCAGTGCGCTGAAGAGAAAAACACTTCCGCCTATCATTCCCAGCCCATTGTTTTGCTTATCTAATACCCACATCTTATTCGATTCTTTGGATGTGTGATTCACAGGGCGCCTCAATAAGGCATCAGCTTTAAGAGGAAGAGTGAACTACGCGCCAACTCTGTGAAATCCCCATCCGGAGAGTACAAATTATTAGCCTTTGCAAAATGAAAAGCAGTTTGAAAACAGGAGTATGTCAGGTATGGATCCAAAAAACCGTACTTCCAGAACGCAAACCACGCCTGAAGAGAATATCGAAGAGTTGCAAATGACTCGCCGCATCTATCGGTGTAATTATCGGGACGTCAAGGATCGGTACAAACCAGCCGTTCAATATATCAGCGCCGATTCGATTTATACAGCAGTGGAAATCTTCATTGCGGATCGCCGGAATGAAGGATGGGAACCCGTGGAAATCTTTGTCGACTCTTTGTTGCTGGTGATTGATGAGCGGGCGCAAATCCAGTATGTACTGAATGAGTTCGGAGAACCCGAGTTGTATGAAAGCATGATCCCCGATGAACCGTAACGTGAGTGCGGGGCGCACGCTCCGGGTATGCACCGGATAATCCGTGCGCCCCGCAATTCACCACGGTGGTGCGTCACAGCACACCCAAAACATTGGAGAACCACAAGGAACAATTAAAAACACGAGAGGAAAGGATGTTATGTTAGTGATCAGCACGAATTTCAAACGAAGGAGTGTATGGATACTTCTTATTTTGCTGGGGACATTTTTCACAACCGGTTCCCTGGTGGTCGCGCAGCAACAACAGATGCCCCAACAACAGGATTTCGAGGTCCCCGAAGACGAGTTGATGGCTTTTGCCCATGCAGTGGAAAAAGTGGATTCCATCAATCAGGAGGCAAACCGGGAAATGGTGGAAATTATCGAGGAAAATGATCTGGAAGTGGAGCAGTATAATCAGATCATGCGTCAACTCCAGTCAGCCGATGATCCCAGCCAACTGGACACCGACGAAGAAACCGTGGAGAGAGCCTTTGAGGCTTCAAATGAAATACGCAACATTCAAATAGAACTAGAACAGCAAAGAAATATGGTCATCCAGAACGAAGGTCTGTCACCGAACCGGTTTGACATGATTTTGCAGCTGGTCAAGAATGACCCGCAGATTCGTCAACAATTCGAGGACCTCCGTTAGCACGAGTAGTGGGTAAGCTCCCTCCGCACAAAACAGCCCTGCAGAGATGGATTCTGCAGGGCTGTTTTACTTTACGAAATAGTCATTTTCCCTGTTCGCCAGTGAATATACGCCAATATTCGATTCCGAAGCTGGTGCTTTTTGTTGTTATCCGGAATCCGTATTTTCCGGTGCTACCCTGATTATTTTCCGCAATGAAATGGAGGTGGAACAATGACAATCCGAGTTCCAGAATACGTATGAATTTCACCGTTTCTGGTCTTCTTGCTGCACTGGGCGGATACCTGCTCGGGAGTATCCTGCCGGCCTATTTCCCTGCCAGATTGAAGGGATTCGATATTCGCACCAGGGGTTAGGGCAATCCCGGTATCAGTAACAGCGCAGAAACCATGGGGTATTCGGTATATTATGGTGAGGAGCCCAAGGGAGGTGCTGATGCTTCCCGACGCACATCGGCAGCCTTAAAGATGTCATCTTCATAATACCATCCCGGCGGTCAATTTTTCGGCGATGCCATGCAACACCATCAGCCGAAATGTCCGGCGATGGGTTCACTTCGGGGTGGAATGAAACACAGAAATTATGGGGCGCCTCCGCATGTGCTCCGGTGCGGAACGAAGTCGAACACCGGGTCTGTTTGAACTAGTTTGCTCTTGCAAACTCCACCGTGTGGTGGTACAATTTCCATAAATACTTCCTGTCAGGGGGAGAGAACTAACAACGGGCCAGTCCAACAGGTTTTATCCGCAAGACGGCATGCACCGGAGGAAGGCTGAGATTACGGCTGGTGTGCTTTGCGGAGAAAACGCTATGAGAGGTCAGGCCGGCTTCGAATCTGTGTAAAATTATCTTTGAAAGGGGAGTACTAATGGGCAAAGAAACAAGGTTGTTTAAAAGCGAAGAACGGAAAAGTCAATCAGATATAAGTGCGTTTCTGCATCAACTGGCTGACAAGATTTCGGAAGGCCAGGTTGTACTGCGCCAGGGTCAGGAGGAGGTCAAGCTGCAAATTCCTCGGAGTGTGATACTCGAAGTACAGGCCGAAGATGAGGACAAAGGAACCAAAGGCACGCAGCATAGCCTGGAGGTGGAGATCAAGTGGTTTGATGATGAACAGGGAGGGCCTTTGGAGTTAGGATAAAGGCGATATCAGTTTTGCTGTGGGCTATTCGGAGTTCTTACCGTTGCCGTGTGTGATCGAGTCGTTTGCGTATCTGAGAACATTGTCGGACTGTCCCACTGGTCAGGCAAGGTGATCCCGGGCATAGAAAGCACGGTGTTTTCAGGGCGGGGGCCTACCAACTTCCTGGCGCGCACGGACTCATCGACCGTCTTGATAGTGCTCGCAGCGGATGTGCCTTGCGTCCTTAATTGGTGGATCATTCGTTTTACTCCCACCCCGCTTAGCCCGCTCTGGTCAGGCCATTGACAATAAAACATTACTCTGTGGAGAGAAATGGGCAAAGACCCGGTTCGGGAAATGAAGTTTCCATGAAGGGAGGGTATTCCAAATGCACTCACCATCGAGAAGACATATTCTCAAGACTGTTTTGTCTGCGGTATTTGCCGGTTTTACACCGTTATTCCGCACTCCCGGTTTCGGATACAAGAACAGAATAGCTGAAGATTATACTCCAGGATATCTAAAACTCCATACCAGCGGAGAATTGAAGCGCCGGGGAGAGAAGTTATGGGGATTGATGGAACGTTGCGAACTGTGTCCGAGAATGTGTGGGGTGAATAAACTCGAGGGTGAGAAAGGTTTTTGTCAGGCGGATGCACAGTTAAAGATCGCCTCCTTCCATCCGCATTTCGGAGAAGAAACGCCGCTGGTGGGAGAAGGTGGTTCCGGGGCCATCTTTTTCTCGAATTGTGGTCTGCGATGCGTGTTTTGTATTAACTGGGAGATCAGTCAGGGCGGAGCAGGATCTGTCAGAAGTATCGAGGACCTGTCGAATATGATGCTAACGCTGCAAAAGCGCGGTTGTGTGAACATCAATGTGGTCACTCCCACCCATTATTCACCGCATATCGTGCTTGCACTGGATACAGCGGCTGCGAATGGACTCACCTTACCGGTAGTCTACAACACCTGCGGCTGGGAACGGGTCGAAATCTTGAGAATTCTTGAGGGGATCATCGATATTTACCTGCCTGATTTCAAGTATGCTGACAGTCAAATGGCGGCGAAATATTCGTCCGGAGCAGCGAGTTACGTTGAGGTGGCCCGGCGGGCGCTCCTGGAAATGCATCGCCAGGTGGGAGTGGCCAGCCCGGCGGAGGACGGATTGATGTATCGGGGCTTAATGATTCGCCACTTAGTAATGCCGAATAACGTCAGCGGGACAAAAGACGTTATCGCATGGATTGCAAACAATCTTCCCAAGGATACTTACGTGAATCTCATGTCGCAGTACAGACCCATGTATAAAGCATTTGAATATCCTGAAATAGCCCGAACGATTACCCGAGAGGAATATACCCAGGCGATTCGCCGGGCGAAAGAAGCGGGGCTTACCAATCTGGAGATTCAGGGATATCGTTATTGAGCAGTGTAAATGTCCGACAGGAGAGCAGAAATCCATGATGTATAATCGAAACGGGACTGCAGGTCGTTTGGAAGTACACCCGGGATCAGCGATGGGAGATTTATTGAATGTTCCCGGCAGATATCGTATTTAATGGTGCAAATCACATTCGGTTCAGTGAAGCAAAGGAGGGAAAATTATGCGCATGCTTCAGCGATTGTTCTTAACTGTTACCATAGGCTGTGTTCTCGGCGTTGTTATATTCTCCCCGGCAGCAGGGCAGCAGTGGGCACCGGAGGATCCGCGGCTGCCGACGAAGTGGACGGCAGAGGTTTCACCGTCCAATGTCCATCAGGAGTATCCGCGTCCCGGGATGGTTCGGGATCACTGGCAAAATCTGAACGGATTATGGGATTTCAAAATCACCGGGAAGGGGACCGCCCGTGGTGAGTATGACGAGAAGATTCTGGTACCTTTCCCGGTGGAATCGGCGCTCTCCGGGATCAAACAGACGGTCGGGGTTGCGAACCGGGTCTGGTACCGGCGGAGTTTCCAGGTGAAAAATCCTTATGAGCACGGCCGGGTGCTGCTGCATTTCGAGGCCAGCGACTGGGAGACGTCGGTGTTTGTCAATACGCATTTCGTCGGCACGCACCAGGGGGGCTATGATCCTTTTACCTTCGATATCACCGAATATCTCACCGGCGGTGAGGAGCAGGAGATTGTCGTCACGGTGTGGGATCCCACCGATCTGGGGAAGCAGCCGGTCGGGAAACAGACCCACGATCCCCGCAGTATCTGGTACACAGCAAATACCGGTATCTGGCAGACCGTCTGGATCGAATATGTGCCCCACACCTATATCGCGGATGTGAAGATCACCCCGGAACTTGCGCAAGAGCGGGTCCGGATCGAGGCCGCAGTGAAACATGCCTCGGAAGACCACCAGATGAAAGTGACAGCCCTGGATAACGGGAGGGCCATCGGGACTTCAGTGGGGTATCACGGAAACCGGCTCTACGTACAAATCGACAATCCCAAGCGCTGGTCCCCGGAGCATCCGTTTCTCTATGATCTGGAAGTCGTGCTCATGGATGGCAAGGGGAATCAGGTGGATCGGGTTTCCAGCTATTTCGGCATGCGAAGTATCTCGGTGGAACAGGCGGAGGACGGCTTTATGCGGCTGTTTTTGAATAACGAGCCCCTGTTTCAACTGGGACCTCTGGATCAGGGCTGGTGGCCGGACGGGCTGTATACCGCTCCCACCGATGACGCACTGAAGTACGATATTCAGATGACTAAGGATCTGGGATTCAACATGCTGCGAAAACACGTGAAAGTGGAGCCCCGGCGATTCTATTACTGGTGCGACAAACTGGGCATTCTGGTCTGGCAGGATATGCCCAGCGGAGATATGCGGCCGGGACAAATCCCGGATCGCACGCCTGAGTCGGTCCAACAATTCAAACAGGAATATAAGCGGATGATAGACCACCTGTATAACCATCCCTCCATTGTGATGTGGGTGCCGTTTAACGAAGGGTGGGGACAATTCCGGACCGAAGAAATCGTGCAATTGACGAAAGACCTTGATCCGACACGGTTGGTCGATAATGCCAGCGGCTGGAGCGATAAACAGGTTGGAGACGTGATGGATATCCATCGGTATCCGGGTCCCGGTATCCCGGAAACAGAGGATAACCGGGCGGCAGTGCTTGGTGAATTCGGGGGACAGGCCCTGGTGGTGAAGGGCCATCTCTGGATTTCGGATTTCTCCCGGGCGCCAGGCCATTACAAAACCTCGCAATCCGAAACCAGATTGCATGAACAGTATGATCAATTGATTAAAGCCCTGTATCCGTTAAAAGAAAAAGGGCTGGCGGCTGCCGTCTACACCCAGACCACCGATGTGGAATCGGAAGTCAACGGATTTATGACGTACGATCGGAAAGTGATCAAGTTCGACCCGGAGCATCTTCGGGAATTGCATGGGAGGCTGACTGGAGACTAGTATTGTGGGGATGGTGTCGCGACTTCGCAGGGAGTATCGGAGTCAAATCCTTACATCCCAGGTGAAGGCATTGCTGTGACATTCGTTTTCGGTTATATGCTAATTCGATCTCTGTCGATGCTCCGGGCGGGGAGCAGCACATGAACGTTCGGCTACTGACATACGGTGTCCACCCGGGGATGGATGCCGGAGCCCGGCATTCGGAGGTGTGGATGGGGGTGCCGTGACGATCCAATGCTGGTACGATGGTCCTTCATCCTGAACGACAGGTGACCGGCAAGTCCCGATTCCAATTGTCCCACATCTGTGAGTTGGATGATCAATGGTTATCGGGAAGGGATCTCCACCGGGGCAGCTTCGATGTGCCAGGACTATCGCTGGTTCCGAATGAGGAGAGACCGGAACCGGCCAGCAAACTCACCTCACTGGAGCCGTTGTCGGAATGAGAATTTCCGACATTGATTGAGAGCCGAGATGAATCGTGTGTGCATGTCGTATGCCTGCGATTCCAGTTCATCGAAATCCTGGCAGGAATGTAACTGAAACCGGTTTCTGATTTTCTCGGGTGGAGTGACGAGTTTTCGGAGCCGTTGGATCGTCTGAATTTCGGGAAATGTCAGCTGCCAGAATGATCTGGGCCGCAGCCCTGTCATTTGGAATTCGGTTTCGGCAATTTCCATGGCCTGGTAAAACGTCTCCATTGAGTCAAAATTATTTCCCCGGGTTTTTGCCGAATCTTTCCAGTCGATGATTTTGTCCAGGGGGACACCATCTTTATACTGTCTGGCAGAAAATTTAATCATCTCTTCGACCCAGGCGAGCCGGCGCCATTCCCAGCCCCTTTGTTCACAAACGGCAATAGGGGCACCCGTACGCGATACATACAGCAAATCTGTGGTTACAGTGGCTGACATATTCGTACTCCGGATTTCATTGTTCCGGGGGCAATGTGCTCTCTATCCTTCACCTGATTCCGCTTATGCGGCAGTTTTAAACCAATTGTTCTTTTCCATTTTATGGATGTCCAGCTCAACTGCGCGCAGAATATAGTCCAGAGCTTTCATTTTAATGTCTAATTTCTTCAGCACCGACTTGAGGCGCTCACCGTTCTGGCCCAGAGAATGCCCATAACCGATATCGGCTTTCTGACATAAATAGTCAGCCAGAAACAGGGTAGAGGCGGTACGATAATACTCCTTCGGTGCCAGCTCCGGAGTATGGTGATAGCCAATGGCCATGACCAGTTCAATCGGCAGATCCCAGTTATTGGCCACCGCCATGCCGATATTTGCGTGGTTAAATCCGAATTCTTCCTCTTCCAGGTCAATAAGATCCCGTGGCTCCGTATGACTTCGCTCCAGTATACGGACAAACTGGTCGTGGAGAAACTGGTCTTCCACGATAATTCCGATATTGTGAAGAATACCGGCTGCATAGACATTCTCGCCCCGCTCGTTGAATTCTCTTCGGTAAATCGACTTGGCAATAAGAGCGGCAGCAAGGGTTTGCTTCCATAACTCAATCCGGAAGAAACCATGGATGTTCGAATCATCGGCAAAGATCTCGGATACCTTCTGGCTGAAGGCAAGATCTCGTACCGCATCAAAACCAATCAGTATAATCGCCTGTTGAATTTCTTCCACGCTGCGCCGGCGGCCGTAATACGCTGAGTTCGCCCGGCGCAAGACTTTGGCCGTCAGCGGGGCGTCGATCTCAATCACTTCTTTTAAATCCTTTGCAGACGAGGATGGATCATTACACACCCGAATGATTTCAGTAACCACTGTCTGGATAGAAGAAATCTCTGAGTTGTTTATTAATGGAGTGAGTTCCTTGATTCTGCTATCGTTCATTTTCCACCATCCGTTCCTCTTCACCTCTTCAGTGTGCCGGAGATCATCGGAATAACGGGTTCGATTCGCATCAATACAGAACTCCGAAAACTATCTTCCCGAGATGCAAAGAGTTTCGTTATTCTTTTTTATGTACTTATACAAATATTGTGCCTGCAGGTTCTATTTCGGCTGTAGATATTGAAGTTGCTTGTTTCCGCAACTATCCCGGACCGAAGGATTTTTCGACCATTCTGTCGATACCGGCGACCTGATGGGCGAGGTTTTCTCTCAACCAAATAATATCATCCCTGAATAATTCATAAAAAATGTGATTATGAAGATAACTCAGTTAGAGCAATTCGGTTGCGCTCCTCCTGAGCATTCCGACCGGAGTCCGGCCAGTCGGAGGCCCGGCCCTTGACGGGGATGAACACCGAAACTACAACCCGCCCCGACATGTCGGGGGATAACCGCGGATTTCCCCCTGCCACGCCTCCGGGGAATATCAGTGCTGTGACCACTGCGACCATGTGGCAGCATGCATGCCGGGAACGGAGGTGTACCTTGGTCATAAGGAAAGCCCATGCAATCCGCAGGGAAGGTTTTTCAATACGGAGAATTGGTAATGCAACTCGGAAAAAAGTCTTTTCAATCTGCAGGTAAGATTTTTCAACCTGCAGGAAGACCTTTTCAACTCGCAGGAATGATTTTTCAACCCGTAGAATTGGCTTTTCAATTCGCAGGAATGGCTCTGCAAGCCGGAGAAGGGGCTTTGCAACCGGCAGACATGGCTTCGCAAGCCGGAGGAAGGGTTGTACATACCGCAATGACTGGATTGCAGGTCGTGAGAGAGTCATTGCATTGGTTAAGTTCATTACAGGCTTCGGAAAGTATTTTCGAGCCCCGAAGGCGGCTGGTTTCTTGCACCTGCCAAATTCAGTGCAAGGAGTACTATCCAGAGCAAAATGACTCCAGAGCATTATAGCTGCACTCCACCCGGACAGCGCTCCTGCAAATGCAATACCGGCATCCCCCTCTTTCTTCAGAGAGAGGCGGACCAGGGGGTGAGAGATCTCACGGCCCGTATGGGCAAGACCAGAAATAGGGTATCGCAACAGTTATATTTTTCTGCCCTGAAGATCAATTCCCGGATATTTTGCTTGTTCTCTCCTGAATTTTCTCTCTATATTTGAAAGTTTTCTGCCAGATCCTGACAAGGCTGTCATCGAAAGAGACATTTTTGATGTACTTTGGAGGCTCTACCGTTTGGAGAATAGAGCAGAGTATGCTATCGATTGATCCTGCTGTGGTGTGCAGATATCCTGTTCATGCTTCTAAGGAAATGAGGAGTACGCGCATGCAACATTATCATTATATACGATATATACGATCCGCAGGTATTGTTTGTCTCCTCGCTTTGTTCTGGATCCGTGCCTGTGATGAGGGGACCACTGAGCCGGAAGTGCATCCGCTGGCCGGAGTCTGGGAACTCACGGACCTGGAACAAACCATTGTAATAAAGACGGCCGAGGAGTATCTTCTGATAAACCTCCCCGAGGGCGCAACAGTGGTGGACACCACTCTCACCTGGGACGACTTTCAGCAGTTGGGTGTTTCTTTCTCAGTGGATTTGAACACGGATAATTCCTTCTCCCTGACCGGAAGCCTGCCGGTGGCCAGCGATACGCTTGGGGTCCTACCCAGGACGATTGAACTGACTGATCAGGGAACCTGGTCGGCGACCGAAAACCTCACCGGGTTCACACTGGAGGGCACCTTTTATTCTCTTTCAGGTGCACTTTCTGTGAATAATCCGGAGAATCCGGCAACAATCTCGCTCTACTATGCGCAGGCCGGACTGGATACCGTCTATTTTCCGGTTGATACAAACAATGATCAGAAACCGGATGACTACCTCGAGCTCTTTGTGTATGATTCCACGGCCACGACCTTACAATTTTCGAAACAATAGGAAAGCATCTCTGGCAACGGACAACGTCCGCTCCACCAGATAAATACAGCGGCAATTAACCACAAACCGGCGAGTGAACACTCGTCAGGAGAAAAGGCATGAGACAAGTCTCAGGCGTACTCATTGCAGTTTTGGTCTTCTGTTCCACAGTATTTGCCGGAGGTATTGTCACCAATACCAATCAGAGCGCCGAATTTATTCGTATGCTGAATCGCAACGCTTCCATGGATATGGACGGCGCCTATTACAATCCGGCAGGGCTTCTTCATCAGGAAGCTGGTTTCCATCTGTATCTGAGCAACCAGATTATTTTCCAGCAGCGGGAAGTCATCACGCATTATCCAAACTTTAATTACCCGAAATTTACCGGAGAGACCACAGTGCCCTTCTATCCGAATGGGTATCTTCTCTATAAAACAGGGAGGGTGGCGCTGTCCGCCGGCCTGACTCCCATCGGAGGCGGAGGCAGTGCCGAATACCCGGACGGGTTGCCTTCGTTTGAATTCCCGGTGGCCAGTTTGGTGGGACTGCCCGCAGGTGTGATAAATCCGGCCCTCACAGACTATGGAACCATTACCGGATATTCCATGGACGCCGGTTTCACCGGGTCGTCCATCTATTTAGGAGGACAGGTGAATGTGGGATATGCTGTCTCAGATAATTTCGCGGTCTCGGCCGGTGCCAGAATGGTATCCGCCAGAAACACCTATAAGGGTTCTCTGGAGAACGTTATCTTATCCGCTACCAATGGCGATATCACCGGCGTGATCCAGGACATCGAAGTGGATGCGGTGCAGACCGGCATCGGATATACCGGCATTCTGGGCGCCAATTTTACTCCCACAGAAATCCTGAACGTTAGCGTCCGGTATGAATTTATCACGAAACTGGAAGTGGAAAATGACACCGAGAAGGATGATACCGGAGCCTTGGTGGACGGGGGAATGTTTCCTGACGGAGCCAAAACAGGCGCGGATATCCCCGCCACCTTCGCCCTGGGAGTCGGATACCAGCTTCTTCCCCGGCTGGCAGCACAGGCCAGTTTCACTTATTTTTTCAATGAGGATGTCGACTGGGACGGACGCCAGGTGTATGTGGATAACGGCAGTGAATACGGGCTCGGACTGGAGTACCAGGTAACTAACGGGTTCCTGATGAGCGGCGGGATTCTGCGATCCGAGTCGGGAGTGACGAAAGCATATCAGAGCGACCTGGAGTACCATCTGGATGCCACCAGCCTGGGAATCGGTGCCCGGTATTCCCTCAATCCGGAATTAGCGCTGACAGCAGGTATTTCTAATACATCCTATGAAGAGGGATCGAACGACGCAGACATAGCATCGCTCAAAGAAGAGTACCGGAAGTCATCGACAGTCTATACCATCGGGCTTCAATATGCATTACGATAAGCGGAAGTGGCAGCCTGGTTTTCCTTGATGCAGAAGCAAGGTGTGTGAGGATCGGAACCAAATGTTCACACGAGATAATGGGGTTCCGTTTTAAATTAAAGTATGTACAATGTCATTCCGGGGGGGGCCGGCGGCACCCCAGAGAAACCGGGGATCAGGGGATGACAGTGGGGAGAACGGAGCCCGGACCTGGCTTTTTATTCTTCCAACGCTTCGGTTAAAATTGTCTTGATACCATTCAGCGGGATGATGACCCAGTCAGGCCGGTTATTTAACTCGTAGCCTAATTCATAGATAGCTTTATCCAGCAGAAAGGCCTTCAGCAGGATTATGATGTGGTCCCTTTCATCCGGGATAAACTGGGCGCCGGCTACCGTATTCAGGTACTCGGTTATATAAATTCCGCTGACATATTGATACCAGGGTTCCACCCACTTTATCAGATAGTCTTTATCTTCCGGTCGCACCATGGCATGATGAAACAAGCCGTTGTATACGGCATAATGGAAGGAGCGCACCATACCGGCCACATCCCGCAAGGCGGAATACTTCAACCGGCGCTCACTGGGGGCCCGGCTGGGTTCGCCCTCGAAATCGATGATGATGAAATCTTTGCCGGTATATAGCACCTGTCCCAGATGATAATCGCCGTGGATGCGGATTTTCGAAGCGTTCATTTTGTCCCGGGACACGCGCCCGAATTGATCCAGAATCTCCGGGCGGCGGTTCAGGATATCCTGCAGCAGTGCCCGTTCTTCCGCAGCCAGCTTCCCGGAGGATCGCTCAATACTCTGCAGCTCCCGCAATGCATTACTCCGCAGAGATTGGTACAGTGCTCTCTGATACAGCTTCGAGAAGGCTTCCGGTTTGAAGGCAGACTTGTCGGAAGAAGCCAGTGCCAGGTGCATTTCTCCGGTGCGCTGGCCGAGCAGGCGGACTTTTTCCAGATACGGACTCCCGATGATGTCCTGCATCAGGGGAGGTACCGTTGCGAAATCGATATCCAGCAGCGAAGACGGCGGAAATTCCACTGCTTCTTCATCCGGTTTGCGCGAAAGCAACCGCTCAAAGTACCGCCCGACCAGATCCATGGTGATGCTCCAGGCGTCACCTTCATTGGGGACGAACCCCTGCAGCAGTCCCAGCACTCTGGGCGGAGAATCGGGTTTCCGATACTCCAGACTGCCGGCGAATTCCGGCACATTCCGGAACTCCGTTTCTTCCGAGAAGAATTGAATGAGTTCCGCATCCGGATTGATGCCCTCTTCCACCTGCCGATACATTTTTAAGAAATAATACTCATCATAGAGAACAGAGGAGTTGCTCTGCTCCGCTTTTAAGATATCGGATCGGAGGGTGGTTGCGGGCTCCTCGAATTGTATGGCACTGGTAAATCCATGTCCCCGGTGAGCAACCACCCTTCCGTCATTGGTACTGAGCGATTCCTGCGATCGGATCATCCCCAGGAGACGAGTTCGAAAAGTATCACTGTACAGACTGTCGTAGAGGATACCCTCCTCCTCATCGACCTGCAGGCTGGCGATTACACTCTCCGGGTCATGTTCCATAATTCTCCCTGCTTCCACCTGAGATGCAAAGGAAACAAAAAGACTGTAGGTGTCCGGAGTGCTGCCGGCGTAGTGTACCTCCAGGAGCAGGAGAATCGGCGAGTCACCATCGCCCGGAAAGTGAATTTTTTCACGAATCCGGGCACTTTGAATCCCTTTGGCTTTCCCACCGAACCATCGACACCTCTGTAAATATTTTGGGAGGACTTCTCTCTGGAATTTTGCCTGAGAGCGAGAGGTAAGAATCGCCGGCCACTCTTGCTTCACCCTGAGCGACGGATATTCTTCCACAATTTCGGCTTCTTCCTCTTCCGCCTCCAGACGCAGCCAGAAGTGAGTGTGGGGTCCGAAGGTGAACAAATAGGGTTCGTCTTCGATGCGGGGAAATGTATTCTGACTGAACACTTCCTCCGGGATGTAGCCTGCATATTCCTCCAGGTGCAATTCAGCCACCTGGGTAAATCTGGACAGGTTGACAATCACCAGAATATGCTCGTCTTCGTATTCGCGAATAAAGGCCAGTATTTTCGGGTTGTCGGGATGCAAAAATTTGATATCGCCGCGACTGAACGCCTTGAAGCGTTTACGCATGGTGATGACCCGTTTCATCCACCAGAGCAGGGAAGAGAGGTTCCGCTCCTGGTTTTCCACATTCCGGGATTCGAAATGATACTCCGGATCAATCACCACCGGTAAATAGAGCTGCTGGGGATTGGCCCTGGAGAAGCCGGCATTCCGGTCCGCGCTCCACTGCATGGGGGTGCGCACCCCATCTCTGTCCCCGAGATAATAATTATCTCCCATTCCGATTTCGTCCCCATAGTAAATGATGGGAGTCCCGATGAGCGAGAAGAGCAGGATCTGCATCAATTCGATTTTCTTTTCGCTGTTATTGAGCAACGGGGCCAGCCGGCGCCGGATACCCAGATTGATGCGGGCACGCGCATCCTGCGCATAGACCCGGTGCATGTAGTCCCGTTCTTCGTCGGTGACCATTTCGAGGGTGAGTTCGTCGTGGTTCCTGAGAAACATCGCCCACTGGCAGTTCTCGGGAATTTGCGGCGTTTGATCCAGAATATCGATGATGGGGAAGCGGTCTTCCATCCGGAGCGCCATGAACAGCCGGGGCATCACCGGGAAATGGAAGGCCATGTGGCATTCATCGCCATCTCCGAGGTATTCCGCAGCATCTTCCGGCCACTGGTTCGCCTCCGCCAGCAGCATTTTATCATCGAATTTGGCGTCAATGTGTTTGCGGAGTTTCTTCAGAAAATTATGGGTCTCCGGCAGGTTTTCGCAATTGGTGCCTTCCCGCTCGAACAAATAGGGGACGGCGTCCAGCCGCATGCCGTCCACGCCCATATCGAACCAGAATTCCATGACCTTGAAGATTTCTTCCTGCACCCTAAGATTATCAAAATTCAGGTCCGGTTGATGTGCATAGAATCGATGCCAGTAGTACGCGTTTGCTACCGGATCCCAGGACCAGTTGGAATGTTCGAAGTCCTGGAAGATGATTCGGGCATCCTCATATTTCTGCGGCGTCTCACTCCAGACGTAGAAGTCTCGTTCTTCGGAACCAGGTTTGGCCCTGCGGGCCCGCTGAAACCAGGGATGCTGGTCGGAGGTATGGTTGATGACCAGCTCGGTAATCACCCGGATATCCCGGGCATGCGCCTCGTCCAGACATCGTTTGAAATCATCGAGCGTTCCGTAATCCGGATGGACATCATAGTAATCGGCGATATCATATCCGTCATCCCGAAGCGGCGACGGATAGAACGGCAAAATCCAGACTGCCGTAATCCCGAGGCCCTCCAGATAATCCATCTTCTGCAGGAGACCGACAAAGTCACCGATACCGTCTCCATTGCTGTCATAAAAAGACTTCAGGTGCAGCTGGTAAATGATGGCATCTTTGTACCACAATGAATCGTTCTCACTGAGATCTTTCGGAGCCATAGGTCGCTTCTTTCCTTGGGGTCACATGAAATAGTCGAAGTCGTTCTCACGGCGCAATCGGCGACGGATGCTGAATATTTTGGCCGGAGATTCCGCAGGGTCTAATTCAATGAAATTATCTTCTCCCTGCCAGATGAATTTTTCATCGCTGAGGAGCTCGTGCATCAGGTAGGCCTGATCTTCCGGGATCTGCAAATCATTCAGAGGCAGCCAGACCTTCCCTTCTCTGGCATGATACGGATCAAGGTTCACTGCGACAAATATCATATTGGACAGGTCATTAGTCACTTTGCCGTAGCACAGGATATGTTCGTTATCCACCCGATAGAACTGCAAATTCCAGTTCTGCCGGAGGGCCGGATTTTCCCGCCGGATCGCGTTGACCCGGCTGATGAGATCTTTGATATTTCCCGATTGATTGCGATCCCAATCTTTGATTTCGTACTTCTCGGAATTCCTGTATTCCTCCTTGCCCTCCAGGGCTTCGTTTACGCAGAGCTCGTACGCCGGACCGTAAATGCCGTAATTGGACGAGAGGGTCGCCGCCAGTATCAACCGGATAATGAAAGCCGGCCTGCCACCGTACTGAAGGCTCTCCGGCAGGATGTCCGGTGTATTCGGCCAGAAATTCGGCCGGAAAAACTCGCGAACCCCGGACTGATAGAGTTCGGTCATATAATCGATGAACTCCCGCCTGGTGTTCCGCCACGTGAAATAGGTATACGATTGGGTGAATCCCAGCTTGGCCAGCCGGTACATGATCTTCGGCCGGGTGAACGCTTCCGAAAGGAAGATCAATTCCGGATATCGGGCTTTCAATTCCCCAATCACTTTCTGCCAGAAGGGAAAAGGCTTGGTGTGCGGATTATCCACCCGGAACACCTGCACTCCATGTTCAATCCAATACTCAAAGATGCTCTGCAATTCTTCCCAGAGATGCTCCCAGTCAGCGGTTTCGAAGTTGATCGGTAAAATATCCTCGTATTTTTTAGGCGGATTTTCGGCAAACTGTACGGAACCATCCGGCCGCCAGCGGAACCATTCCGGATGCTCAGCCACATACGGATGATCCGGTGAACACTGAAATGCAATGTCCATGGCTACATCAATTCCCAGCTCCTGTGCCTTGGATAGAAAGCGCTCAAAGTCTTTCCTCTCGCCCAGCTCCGGATGGATCGCTTTGTGGCCTCCGCGTTCGGATCCGATAGCCCAGGGGCTGCCGGGATCACCGGGTTCGGCAGCCACCGAATTGTTTTTGCCCTTGCGGTTGGTTTCTCCTATCGGATGGATGGGCGGGAGATAGACAATGTCGAATCCCATGTCGGCGATTTCCGGAAGCAGATTTTCCGCATCCCGGAAAGTGCCGTGTTTCGTTCCTTCACCTGCTGATCTGGGAAAAAATTCATACCAGGTGCTGAACAGCGCCTTCTTCCGGTCAACGGTCACCAGCAGTTCTTTATCATATCCTGTTTCCAGAGTGCGGTCCGGATATTGCTGCGTGAGCAAGGTCAACTTGTCGCTCAGAGCCAGCGAGACCGCCTCCGATTGCGAATTCGGGGAGTTCAATTGATCACTCCAACCGGTGAGCACATCCGCATCTTCACCGGAAGCGCGGATGGCGGCTTCTGTTAGGAGCTGCGCGCCGATGCGGAGATCCACGGTCACATCCTGTCCCGCGTCAAATTTTTTCTTGAGATCCTGCTGCCAGGTTGTCAGGTGATCGATCCAGGCAGCGATGGTATACCGGTATCTGCCCACGGATTCCACGCTGAATTCACCGGACCAGCGATCGTTGACCAGAATGGTCATGGGCAGCTCATGCCAGTCCTGCTCATTCGTCCGCTGATAGCAAAGCACGGCGGTGATCTGATCGTGTCCGTCAGCGAAAATATCCGCCTGTACCTGGACAGTTTCGCCTTCCACACGTTTAATGGGAAATGCACCGTTGTCAATTTCGGGAACCACATTTTCAATAATGACTCGTTGTCTGCCGTGTTCAGTCATAATGGGTTCGATCCTTATATGCAATGAGGGATAACTGTTTTAAAGAAAGAGAGTAACCGATTTGAAATCTGAAACCTGTGTTTGTATCAAAAGGCACGCTGCAGGTATCCTGATTTTCACGATTTTTGTTTGGCATAAAGGTATGTTTTTTGTGAAAGAAGTTCAAACAAGGGTGTGATGGGAGGTTCGGGAAGAGTCAGAGCCATTGTAGTGTCTTCTCAGGCAGCAGCGGGCCATTCATTTAAATCTGCGGCAGAGATCCCGTCCCGGCTCTCTCTGCCCGGGTTTATTCTGATAGCTCTGCCATGGCCGAATCGCGCAGGGCTTTGAACTCCGTTCCCTCGCGCCAGTTGGGAAAGGTGGATTCATGGCTCAGTCGATACCCGACTTTGAACAACAGGCGAATGTCTTCCAGCGCACCCGAGAGATCCCACTCGTCCGGCCGGTATTCATCCGACGGTTTGTGGTAATTGTCCTCGATCCATGCATCCATTTCTTCCCGCATCCAGTCCTCGCCCTTTTCCACGTGATCCACTCCATGATCCGCTGCCAGTGCCGGGACGCCCTGCCTGGCGAAACTGAAATGATCCGAACGGTAATAGCCGCCCTTTTCCGGTTCGGGATCCGGCCGCACGTAGCGGCCCTGCTCTTCTGCGGCCGCCTGAACGTACTCGTCAAGTTCGGAGTTGCCGTAGCCGACCACGGTGACATCTCTGGTCCGGCCCCAGATATTCAGGGCATCCATGTTGATTGCAGCGACCGTTTTTGTTAACGGGTAGACCGGGTGAGTGCCGTAATACTTGGAGCCGAGGAGTCCGCGTTCTTCGGCGGTGACCGACAGAAACAAGATCGAGCGTTGCTGCCGCTCCGGGAGACGGGTGAATGCCCGGGCGATTTCCAGCAGTGCCGCCACTCCGGTGGCGTTATCCCGGGCGCCGTTGAATATCTGATCGCCCTCCCGGGTGCTGTCGATACCGAAATGATCCCAGTGAGCGGTATAGATAATATACTCATCGGAACGCTCCGACCCCGGCCACACAGCCAGAAAATTATGTGACCGGGAGTTCCGGATCTCATTCCGGATGGAAAATGAAGCATCCAGGCCAAGTGCGTTTGCCTGGAAATTCTCCTCAAGAGCATTCTGTTTTTGTTCTTCGAAATTCAAGCCCGCCGCCGCAAACACTTCTTCGGCCGCTTCTGTGGTGATCCAGCCTTCTATGGCACCCCGTGACCTATTTTTGTCCGTTGCCTCCAGGTAGAACTGGGGGCCGGACCATGAATTTTGTACCACTTCCCAGGGATAGCCGGCCGGGCCGGTTTCATGGACGATAATGACGCCTTCCGCACCCTGCCGGGCTGCCTCTGCATACTTATACGTCCAGCGTCCGTAGTAGGTCATCGCTTTGCCGTTGAACAGGTCGGCATCTTCGGTGGCATAGCCCGGATCGTTCACCAGTACAATCACCGTTTTGCCGCGGACGTCGATGTCCTGATAATCGTTCCAGTCGTATTCCGGCGCAATGATTCCATATCCGGCAAATACCAATTCCGATTGATTCAGTGCCACGGATGCCACCATCCGGCGGGTGACAGCCATAAAAGCATCCTTGTATGTCAAATCGAGGGACTGTTCATTGCCCCGGATTCGTAGAGCCGGATCGTAATCCGAACGGAACTTCACCAGCGGGACTTCCTGCAGATACCTGTCACCATTCCCCGGCTGCAGACCCAGTGCCTTGAATTCGCTTTCGAGATAGGTCAGTGTTTTGTCTTCGCCGGCAGATGAGGGGCTCCGACCCTCGAATTCATCCGATGAGAGGGTCGCTATGTGTTGGGCATAATGTTCTTCTGAGATGCTGTTCGCTGCATCAGCCATGGGGGTGGCTCCTTCCTGACAGCCGGTGATGATGAGGAATGCTGATAAAATAATTATAAGTGGTAGAAGAAATTCCTTTCCCAGGTGCATTCCGATTCCGATTTCTTATTAATTGAATGAAAAGTATAACCAAGAAATATGCAGGATACAAGCTCCGGAAAAGGATCGAACCGGGTTGAGCATAGGTGAGTCTTGGATGTTCTCGCGTCCCCTCAGGTCGTAATGAAGTCAGCCCTGTATAGCCTCGGTAGAGATCTCTTCCCGATAACTCCCTGCCAGCCACATCACAGATATAGGGCAGGGAGAATCGCGACTTGACAGCACCCCTTTGAGAGCAGGGATTCGGGATGACACTGGAGAAGGACGATTACCGGAGCCGTCTGTTAGCAGTTTACTCTGCTGCGGCCCTGTCAAAACTGACATTTGGCTCATCTATAAAAACCCAAATTGAGCGATTTATGGAAATAAATCGCTCAATCGACAAAGAAAATGTT
>CAYPST010000054.1:0-26923 GCA_964413425.1 uncultured bacterium | reverse complement strand
AAGGTCATGATGAAATTGAACTACCGATACCAAAACCACTGAGTGAAGAATTTAACCAGTTAGACAAATCATCTGATAGAGTATTTGACCAAATAACATACGGTCATTCCTGGGAACCGAATGAACTAATGAAAAGGTACTTAACGAGAGCAGAGCTACCCTTAAAGTATAGCCCAAAATGGTTTCGACATACATTCGCCAGTAATTTATCTGAAGATTCGATGGGTGTAAAAGCCGTACTTGGTCATTCAACAATTAGAGTAACGGAAGGCTATACACATTCAAATCTTGAAAGAAAGTTAGAAGTAATTAACAGGCTTCCAACCATTTAAAGATTTTACTAACTTATTTACACAAATTTCCTATAAATAATTGTTATTATTATATTTTCTCAGTACTTCTAATCCGCAGGTTACAGGTTCGAGTCCTGTCGGGCGTACAACGCATTTATGCCGCAAAGGCAGTGGTTTCATCGGCTCCGGGTACATCTATCCTCCCCGGAGTCTCCTTTGGTTTTTTCAAATTCTCGTCTATTTTCCCATTTTCTCACTTTACTTACCTCACTATTGCCCTGGCAAATGTCCCTGTAATGCGCTCCGGAGAGATCAAAGGCATCCGCCAGCAGGATATCTTCCGGGAGGAAAAGGAATTCGAAGTGACCGGGAAGTTCGACAAAGCCCGCCGGATTCCGCTCTTCCCGATGCTCGAGGACCTGTTTATCGACATCCTTTTCCGACCAGCCGCAGAAGATCCCCGAATTTACCAAAGGCAAAATGGGAAAGTAGCGTGTATATTCTTTCACCAAGTGCATGTTAGTACCGCGGTTAATCACGCATTAAAACGGTTGATTTGGGATTATTGGCTCTAAGTTCCGCTGCGGGATCGATACCGGTTTCACGATCATCGCCATACCCTCGCCACGAATTATTTGCGCCAAGGCGGTCAAGTGGAGAAATTGCATGATATCACAGACTACGTAGATATTCTTACTACGATAGTCTAGAAGTACTATACCACCACGGATCTGAAGGAGACCGAGTATCCGGTTACTTATTAATATACACCTCTACATGAGATTATCGCAGGAAAAAATAACCTGCGAAGTAGAACTTGGGAATCTTTGGTCTAAATAATATTTTTTTGAGCATAGGTATGAATTAAATCGTTCTCATCCTTATCACAATCCACCACTTCTAAGAAATCATTTCTTGTCAAGTATAATTGCCTGGACATGCTCGAAATCAATCCTGTACCAATTTCCTTATAGTTAGAACCGCGTGACATCGCTGTGCTTATGTCAGTTTCTCTACCTTCATATACAAAGATATAAAGATCATGGCCACGTTTTGAATCTTCAGTAAAACCTTTTTTTAATAGTGCTTTGCGAATTTTTCTACGTTTCCGCTGAGGGGTCATACAGTAATCATATCACAGGAATTTGACAAGATAATCACGGAACTGTAGTGCTCTTTCCGTCAATTTATCAGGAGAAGTTGTAAGATAATGCTGTGCTTTAATCCGGGCGGTTTTTAATACATCTTGTTCGGCCAATGCGATCGTCTCTCCCACTCCGGCAAGAGACCAATTGGGGTGAGTAAGAAATATCAAATCATCCTCGAATTCAAGCAGAAACTCTTCATTTTTAATCGTATATCTGTTCTGAATTTCACGTTGTGCAATCTCCTGTAAATCAGCGCTTAACGGTGGATTCAAACTAACATTAATAACACGGACATTTACATTTTGCGGTTGGATATTCGGCTGTTCTCGATAATCATACTCCGTAAGATCCAATAGGCTCAAATCAAGATTCCACTTTCGTTTATCAATATCTTCCCTCTCGGGGGCTTTTATCATTCGATTGGCAGAATCTCGATCTTTCCCATTGATCTTTGAAGGTGAGTACATAATTTATCTCCAGAATTAGAGATTTTGTTATTGGTTTCTCTGCTGCAAAAGGGCCTCCCCCCTCTTCTTCAACCAATCTCCGATGCTGACAGCAGCTTCAGGGCTCATCATAAATGTTGACTGCACCTCTCGGACCAAATCACTTCTCTTAATGGGTTGGCCGTGCTCAATATCAACTCTTCCTTGATTATCCACATCTGCTAAAATCATATTTGGGGGAGGATTATATTCCAGATAAAAATGCGCAACTAAGGCACCACCGTCAGGCGTGAAGCCGCCAAATGCTCCACTGACAGGCACTGTAGTACTTGCCTTATTATCAACGTATGTTATTTCAAATTTCCTCTCCTCTTCCGGCATAATATATTACCTCCTTACTCTCTGATTCCCCCAACGACACTATTTCACAATGTACTCTTATATAAGTTGTACTCTTATATAAGTTCCTTTGACGCTACCTTACCACAAGATGCTAAAATGGCCATCGTAATATCGTCAATAATGACGTTTTCTTGAGTTTTTATACGTTTTAACGCCTATTACGGAAATGAAAAATGCCTGGCCGCCGATTAGAATCTTTCCACTTTTATGTGGTTTGAATATAGAATATGCACATCGAGAGTGCAATCAATATTCCTGCAAAATTGTCAAATACAATCAAATCTGTTGAATTATTCAACGTTTCTTTCAGCCGATTGTCCATAAGAAACACCACCCCGGCCAGGCGCCGGAAATGCGCCTGGAGGCCCGGCCGGACGTGGGTGCCTTCTTGAGGTTAGTCGGTCAGGACTCCACCACGATACCCAGCTTCTCCAGCAGCTGGAGTTTGTCTTTCAGCGCGATTTCTGCGATGGTCAGATAATCGCTGGTCCACTCGTACAGTGTATCAATGGCGGCGTTCTTCTCCTGGGTGGCCTGCTGGGCCTCTCCGGATTCCCGCTGCTGGGCGTCACTGGCCGCCACCGCCTCCTCCACCAGCTCCACCCCGGCTTCCAGCCGTTTCCGAGTAATCCCCCAATTGGACAGTTTACCGAGGATCTGCGAATCTCCCAGTGCCCCGTCGTAAAACCCCCGCACCTGGGGCAGCCAGTCCGGAAACCTCGTGGTCCGTTCGCCGAACACACCCAGCCGCTGGTAAGTATCCGGATCATTTTTATAGACCACCCGGGCCACTTTCACACAGTCCATGTAGTGATCGTGGGCCCGGGCAAAGGTGTCGCGAAACCGGCGGCTGGAGGCATACTGTTCATCATACTCTCTGACTTTGTTATGGTACTGGTCCGACGCCTCCTCGAACAGGGCTTTCCCCCGCTGGAGGCTGGCCTGGTCGTACCCGTATGTGCCCACCGCTTCCAGGATCTCTGCGTCAGAAAGACTGTTATCTATCACTGTACGGCACCGATCGAGGATATATTCATCGGATTTATTGCGAAAATACATACTCACCTCCTGTGGTTTGGTTGGTATTCTCCCCGGAGTATTCCTCGCCCTGCACAGAAGAGCACATATCTTCCGACACCACATATTACGCTTTCCATACATCAGGCACGACTCCAGTTAAAAAAATTAAGCAGCCGAAAATCATTGCGTGGATTCCCGCAATGAAGATCCGGCATTGTTTTGTCGTTGCGGGAACTCCCGCAATGAAGATCCGGCATTGTTTTGTCGTTGCGTGGACTCCCGGAATGAAAATTCGGCCTTGATTTGCCGTTCCGGGAACTTCCGCAATGAAAAACCATCATTGGTTTGCTGTTGCGATGGTTCCCGGAATGGAAAACCGGCAGTCATTTGCCATTGCGGGAACTCCCGGAATGAACAATCCACATTGATTTGCCGTTCCTGCGATGCCAGGAATGTATAATCACCGGTTTCGGGCCGGATCCGAAACTCCCCAACCGGGAACCATGGTGTCAACGGCTTCCCGGAGGGCCGGCGAGGAACAAACACCCGGTCGTCCCGGATGTGGGTATTCCAATATTCGTATGACGTACAGTGTGCTTCCGATCAGACAAATACCTGCGCTGCTCAACTCCTGCTGATACTGCGGATGGCCTTACCGATACCTCAGTTGGCTATCTTTACCTATTCTAATCCCTTTGATGATAAGGGTCAAGAAGAAATTTCCAAAACTCTTTTTCAAATGACTATTGGAACTGTTCAGGAACATCAAAGGCGAGGAAGCCGGAAGGGATACTTTCCGTGCCTGGCGCCACCCTGCACGGGCCGGAGAGCCGTTGCATGTGGCAGATCCCGATCCAATCGGGGACACGGCTCTACCACCGAGATATACCCTCTTTTTTCTGTTTGATTTCTTGTTTTCACACACCCTCCATGAAACGGCTCCCCTGGTGAAGTTCCTGATGTTCAGCTCTAAAGAAGCTGGCATTGCAATGGTTGACGTTTGGCAGTTGAGTGGGAACAAGGGTATGATTTTATGAATAATTCAGGTTACAAAAAACATGACGATGAAGTTACCGCCGTACAGTATGGACGCTCCTGGGGGAGGCACATCGTTGAGCAGGCACTCACACAGGCCGGGGAACTCCATTCCGCTCCCCGTCACTCTTTCCCCCCTCTCACTTCTTCAGAGAAAGGGGAACCAAGGGTTGACCGATCCCCTGGCAGGGTGTTCGAATCACTCTTTGGCCCTTTCCCTTCCCAACTCCGGCGCCAAATCCACCTTCCCCAGCCGCCCCATTTGTGACGGCGGGACAACGGCAACCTTAAACGGTCCCAGCGGCAACGAGGGTCGAAATAACGTATCGGCTGAAGCGATATATGTAATACTAAACAGGCCTACTCTATACTCGAAACCCACAGAGAGAGTATAATTCACGGTGAAATCATTTTCTATATCAATATCGATATCATATGGTAACGGCGCCCAGGCAGTCTGATTCTGATCGCCCAGATATCCCAGGACTATCCCGCTGTCGACCACCGCCTGCGTTATGGCATCCATTTCGTAATCATAGTAGCCGAACAAGCCGTTTATCTGAATGTCTGTGGTATCCTCAATGGTAAATGTCTTTACGGTGATATTTGCAGCGCCCGGCGGTCCCTGGGGACCGGTGGGACCTTCGCAGTGCAACAGAAGGATTAATGGTAATAAAAGTACAATAGACAGTGGAAGGAATCGAACATTGTGACGAATTTCGGCAGATGTCATCTTCAAAATAATCCTCATGGTATCAGAGTGAAAAGTAGCATGCTGTCTTATTATTACTAATTTCTTCATGGAAATGAAATCGATATCGGACAACCTGTTATTGAGACTTCTATTATCAACTCTCATAACCATTTTATATTATCCCGAAAGAGCTTTATCTTACTACCCAATGGAACTTTGAACATCAAAAACACAGGATAATACTTATGAGTATCAGTGATGGAGATACCGTTCAGATTGAATATACCGGGAAGCTCAAGGACGGGACGGTCTTTGATCAGACGGAAGAGGGAGAGCCCTTTCAGTTTACGGTAGGATCAGGCGATATTATTCCCGGCTTTGAAGAAGCGATTAAGGGAATGGAGCCGGACGAAGAAAAAACCGTCGACATCAAAGCGACGGAGGCGTACGGCGAACGGGATGAATCCCGGATTCAGCAGTATTCCAGAGAAAGTCTGCCGGACGATTTTGAACCCCAGGAAGGGCAGGTCCTGGCCCTCCAGGACGACGAGGGACGCCAGATCCCGGTCTCCGTGGTTGATTTTACCGACGAGACCATCACCGTGGATTTAAATCATCCGCTGGCCGGCGAAGATCTGATCTTTGATATCAAAGTCGTTGACGTGGAATAAGCCTGCTTTCCATCTCTTCATAACCGGCGATTCTGAACCGGACTGAATTCGGCAGTGTTTCCGCTGCGTTCGAAAATCATCGGTTGCCTGGAAATTGTACTGCTTCGGAGCTTCTATTCAACCATTCCGAATCAACCTGCCACGTTCAAATGGCTACGCCTGAATATCATCGCGCATCTGCTCGGCATCCATGCGTATCCAGGCGTAGGCTCCCAGAAAGATGGCAAAAACAACCAAAAAGAAAGCTCCCATCATTGTCCTCCCGGTAGTTATGATTCGAGAGCCTGTTGACCTGCAACTCTGTTTATCATCGACAACAAAATGCCAATCTTGAAAACTTTCTTGGAGTACCGAAGTATAGCAGTAAATCGATGATCTTCGGTCGAAAATCAATCGAGACTCGCATTCCTGTTCCAATTGCTGAATTTCTTGTTCTATAATCTGCCAGAATCCAGATTATCGAATATCGGAACCGGAAATGAGAGAGCAATGATGAGTTCCGAACAATATTCTCATTCGTGTCATAAACATGTAGACAGTATGCCAGTGGGTGTGAAGTAATGAGAAGTGACCAAAAATTTTCTCTGCGGAAAAATTCGAGATGCCGGGCTGCAATAGAATGTCCTCAATGCGGATTCTTCCACCCGGGCAGTTCCTTGTTTAACGAGAGACAGGACCGGTTCTCCCGGTGGCTCTCAGTGCTCCGCGGGGGGCGCTCCCTGCTGCTCTTCGTCATCGACATCTTCCTGCAAATCTTTGAAATCCGAAAGGTCGGTCATCATATCTGCAAAAGAAAATGAAAAGAGCATATCTTCCTCCGACTCCAGTGAACCGTCCCTGTTAATATCGGCTCGTTACCGGCGCTTCTTGAGCAAAAACGTTCCTAATCCCCGGTTAATTTCCTCTCTCGGTTCTCACCCAGGCTAACGCCCCGGCAAGGAGAGCAAGCACGAGTATCAAAAAAGCCTCCATGAGCTTTCTCCTGCGAATTTGATTAAGTGATCACTAAATTGTTTCTCTAATATTATATTCGGCTTTCGGAAAAATATCTTTAAAGGTTCCATGAGCGGTCAGCGGCCATACATATGATGTTCTCGGATGGAGAGATAACAGGACAGCAGCACTGGTCAACACCGGGGTGCTTCTGCTCGCTGCCTTGAAGGATAACGCATTTTCCGGATTCGGTATATGAAATGCTTAAACACGCTATGAGTCTGTTTAGAAAACGCCTCGCCCCGAAGGGCCCACACCTTGCCCCGCCGGGTACATAAGATCCGGAGGCGGCTGCTTTTTCGCTTGCCAGAATGAGCGTGCGTGATCCCCTGATATTACACTACCACTGCTCTCCTGCCCGGAAACCTATGTACTTATGCACCTTATGGACCCGTTTTAATGCGCTCATATAATGGAAAAACTGAGTCTGTTTAGAAAACGCCTTCTGGGACTTCGGAGAATCCCTTCGGGACAAAGATAATTGAACATATATCTGCCACTATACCGTCATACATTTGACGTCTATCTTCGATGCATACTAATTAGAAGTCAGGTTCAACATGTTGTATCGGACGCTTGTTTACCCACTCTCAGTAGAAATATATTTTTGCCCTTTTTCCGCCGGACGGCACCAATTCGCATATGACCTGTCATTCCCTGTGACTGATGCTGTGCATCATTGTCTGCACATGCATAGGAAAGGTTTTTCCGAACTTTTACCGACCGTTCCACCGATCCAACAACAGTGTTTTCATATCCACGAGAGTGACCACTCCGTTCTCAGTCTCGATGGCCCCAAGCACTCCCTGTTCTTGCGAACTGGCCAGTGGCGGGATCTCATGAGAGGAGAGTGTGATTTCCGCCGGGCAGGAGTCAACCAGGATTCCCAGTTCCAGCAGTTCACCGTCATCATACGAGTAAAAAATGATAATGGCTTCCTGGACGAAATACGGATTATCCGGAATATCCAGACAACGTTTGAGGTCCACCACCGGTACCACTCTGTTTCTCCAAATCATGGCTCCTCTCATAAAATCCGGCAGCCCCCGAATCGGAACGATCTTCCCTGTTTTCGCACATTCATAGGGCTGCGACCTTTTAATTCCGTATAGCTGATTATGCAATCGGAATGTGATACAAGTATGCGTCTCCGGATCCTGCGATTGGAGAGCTGCATTCCCCTCTGATGTCATACCTGATACCCGCCTGTCTGACCTTTGCCAACAGCGGCGCAGGTCGCTAATAGTTATCAAAGCTTTTTTACAAAGCCGGGTTGTATTTCTATAATTACAGACGTGCTGTATTAGATCTATCGACCGGGGAAAACAATTCTTGAGAAAATTCTTATGATCTCACAGCGGTACCGTGAAGTGCACTTCGTAAAAGCACCGACATCGTGGTTGCTCGATGGTTGTCCCGAAATCTTCAACTGCCGGAGAATTGTGCTTCATTCTTTTTTCCCGTAATCCGGGATTTAAAAATCAGGCAAATTATTTGCACTCCCTGCGTCGTTGTTCTATATTCCCTTTAATTTCGGAGACTCGACCAACGGTTAGAAAACTGTGACAATAAACCGCGTTCAGCTGCGACGGTTCCCATGGATGATTGAAACAACAATGAGACGGTTGTGCAACGTGTCATCGGTCTTTCCTTTGACGTACTTTTCTCAGGTGCATCTGAAAGAAGTAAATAATCATTAAACGAAAATAAAGCTCTACATGTATAAAAGACTTTTGTTTTTGATAGTGGTGTCACTCCCCTGGGTGACCCATGCACAAAATTACCTCTGGCCTACCGAAGCCAGCCGTTATCTTACTTCCAGTTTTGGGGAATATCGAAACCGTCACTTTCATTCGGGTATCGACATCAAGTCCTGGAATCAATCCGGGTATAAGGTTTTTGCCGTAGATAACGGATACCTCTGGCGTATCCGGACTTCGAACACCGGATATGGAAAGGTATTATATCAAAAACTCGACGATGGAAGAATCGCAGTCTATGCCCATTTAGATTGTTTCACAGAGGAAATAGATACCTTTGTCCACCGATTGCAGGATGATCAGGGAAGTTATGAGCTGGATTACTTTCCCCGGGCGAGTGAATTCCCCGTAAAACGGGGAGATGTCATTGGCTATACGGGCAACACCGGCACACGGTATCCGCATCTGCACTTTGAAATTCGCAGTCCGCAGAACATCCCCATCAATCCGCTTGCCACCGGATTCTCCATTCAGGATCGGGTACCACCAAGCCCCCAGGCACTGGCGGTGACTCCGTTATCACCTCAAGCCAGAGTAAATGGAGATTACTTTACGGATATTCTCTCATTGAGATATCTGGGTCAGCATACGTATCGCACTGAGCCTGTGATTGTATCCGGCCCATTCGGATTAGAAATTCGAGCGTATGACGGCGTGAACGACGTCCACAACAAATACAGCATTCACTCCGCTGAGGTAGTCTCTGGTGATTCGGTGCTGTTCAGTTTTGAGTATAACCGGTTTCGGTTCACCCAAACAAATTTGATTTTGCTGGAACGCAACTTCGCGCTCCAGAGACATGGTCTCGGACGATTTCAGCGGCTGTACAAAACAGAACACACATCTGAACTGCCTTTTTATCATTCCGATCTTCACGGGCAGATCGATTTGCCACCCGGTGAACATACATTAATCCTGATATTGAAGGATTTTAACGGCAATCGTTCCATGGTGGAAGTTCCGGTGATTTCTGTTCCCTCCTCTCCACATCGCGTTCGGTGGAATTATGCCGGGAACGGCGATATCCGCTGTCAGATCTCACCGGCGGATTCAAGTCTGCTAAAAACCCTCCGGGTGAAGACCGTTGACTCCAACGGCAGACAATCCACCTACTCTCCGAACTCCATCAGCATGGTGCACGACACCTTGCGTTTGGCCTTGCCCCCCTTTTCTTTCAGGCGAAAGGCCTATATCGTGCAACTGCCGTCTGCCAATGGGCAGGTGAACCACAGCTATCCGTTTACCTCAACACTTTCCGAAGAACCGGATCCCACGTTTGACTGGGTCTATTCCCGGATGGGTATGATTGCCACCCTCACTCTGCGGGATCCTATGTATAAACCGGTATATCTTGAACTTATCTCTTCAAAAAATGATACACTCATTCCGTTTCACACGCAAGACTTGAGACATTGGAATACGCCGCCTCTCTCCCCTGATCTCCTGAAGAACGCAGCACTTCTGGTGACCTCCAATTCCCATATCCTCACGTTCTTTCCATATGATAATACACTGGTTCACCCCGAAAGTGAAGCCATCCTGGCCAGTAAAGACCACACCGTTGAAGTGCATTTCAAACAGAATTCACTGTTTTATTCATCACTGGTATGGTACCGGCATTATAACAATCCGGATGACGAAAATCTGACTCCGATATGGTCGTTCTTTCCCAAAACGATCCCTTTTCAGGAGAAGGCTGGAATCCGGGTTAAAGTTCCGGAGACCTCCTTCCCCAGGCGACAAATCGGTATCTACTTTCGGAACAGCGAAAACCATGGCTGGCATTATCTCCCGGCAGAATTTTCTGCGGACAGCACCATGCTCACCGGGGAGATCCTGAGCCTGGAATCGTTTACCCTGCGCCGGGATAGTCTCCCCCCGGTGATTCACATTCTCTCCCCCCGCCCGGGCAATACCTTCGATGCCGGATACCTGAATAAGATCACCTGCAGTGTCTATGACAGCCACAGCGATATTGCCGAAGAAGAAGGCATCCAGCTCTTGCTGGACGGGCAAAAGGTAATTTTTGAGCATAATCCGATTACCAACATCGTAACGCACCGGTTGCGTTCGCAGCTTGCTCCGGGTACACATACCGTCCAGATCACGGCAAGAGATGCTGCCGGAAATACAACCCGACAATCCTACAGTTTCACCATCCGGTAGATTATGCTCATACCTATCAAAGACGATAATCCCCCGCGCCGAACTCCTTATATCACCTATACCCTTGTCGCCTTGAACATTTTCGTGTTTCTTATGCAGCTCATGATTCAGATATCGGGAGATCGGCAGCTGTATAACTATCTTATCGCAAATTATGCCCTGATTCCGGGCCGGCTGTTCAGTGGAAATCTTATCAACACAACCATTATTCCTTTTTTCTCCTCCATATTTCTGCACGGGGGCCTGTTGCACCTTGGCGGTAACCTTCTCTATCTCTGGATTTTCGCAGATAACATCGAGTCCGAACTGGGTCATTCGAAATTTCTCCTGTTCTATTTACTGTGTGGTATCGGAGCCTCCCTGACCCAGGTGGTGGTCAGCTGGGGAGCGATGGTTCCCATCATCGGAGCCAGCGGTGCCATTTCCGGAGTACTGGGCGCTTATTATCTGCGGTTTCCCCGCGCCCGTGTCGCAGTGGTATTATTCATCTTTTTCTTTATTCAGGTGATCTGGATACCGGCAAAAATTGTCCTGGGACTATGGTTTTTTATCCAAATCTTCTCCGGATTGGCTTCGGCCGGAGCCGGCGGCGGGGGAGTTGCCTGGTTTGCCCATATCGGGGGGTTTGTGGCCGGCATTGTCTTCTTTAACCTGTTAAGTGCCCTTCGCACTGACTTTTTCGAGTGATCCGAATGTCCTGTACCTGATTCACGCAAACAGATTGCACACGGATGAACACAGAAACGACAGATGCCCACAGATCCTCCCCCATTCCCCGAAAGGGAGAGCCGGTGTTAATTGGAGTAGCAGGCGGAACGGGTTCCGGGAAGACCCTTCTTGCGAAAAATATTGTCAACCAATTGAACTCCAAACGGGTCGCCATAGTGGGGCTGGATGCCTATTATAAAAACCTGGATCATCTTCCCATGGATGCCAGGAACCGGCGAAATTTCGACCATCCGGAGGCATTTGACTGGCCGTTATTGAAACAACAGGTTGAACAGTTTTTGTCCGGAAACCCGCTCGAAATTCCGGTCTATGATTACCACACCCATACCAGAACCACCGAAACGCGCACTTTTACAGACGTTACTGTCGCCATCCTGGAAGGGATACTCACCCTGTGGGAGCCGGAACTGCGGGATCAGATGGCTGTCAAAATATTTGTGGATGTCCCTGCTGATATCCGCTTTATTCGCCGGCTTCAGCGAGACCTACAGGATCGGGGTCGTACCATGGACTCGGTAATCCGGCAGTATCAAACAACCGTTCGGCCGATGCATGTACAGTATGTCGAACCCACAAAAACGTCTGCCGATCTCATCGTGCCCGGAGGGGGCCAGAATCCTGTGGCTGTTGATATGGTCCGGTCCGAAATCGCTGCACTGATTGACGGATGAGAAATTCCGGGATATCCGGGCAGCGCAGGTAGGAAGTCAGACCCAGGTATATTTTCATGCGAATTATTAGCATATTCGGAATCGTCACTCTCCTGGGTATTGCGTACGTGATGTCGAATAATAAGTGGATGTAGTCCTGAACTGGGGGGATGCTCTTGTGGACGGGCGCCTGCTGAAAGGGCAATATATTGAGTATGGCAGGGTGGGTTTCTCGCCGAATACCGGAGAATATTCCGGCATTTTCCCCGGCAGTTTAAGGACGTTGTTCGGTACGATTCTGCGGCCTGTTGCCTGGGTGATGGGAGTGGGATGGGAATATGCCGATGAAGTGGGAAACCTGTTGGGCATTAAAATCACCCTGAATGAACTAGTGGCCTATGCCACCCTGTCACAGGAGATGGGGAAACATGTGTTAAGCCAGCGAGCCGAAATCATCGCGACCTATGCGCTGTGCGGCTTCGCGAATTTCTCATCTATTGGAATTCAAATTGGCGGGATTGCCGCGCTGGCACCCGGCCGGCGGTCGGACCTGGCCCGGCTCGCACTCCGGGCGATGGTCGGCGGCGCGCTTGCCTCCTGGATGACCGCAACCATCGCTGGTATAATGATTGCATAACCAGAACCGTATAACAGAAACCAGATATTCGAAAATCGATGTAAAGAGCAGGGAGTGACAGATGCGAATTATTCTTATGGGACCACCCGGCGTCGGCAAAGGCACCCAGGCCAAAAAAATAGCGGCTGTGTATGATATTCCACAGATCTCCACCGGCGATATTCTGCGCGATGCCATTGTGAATGATACTCAGCTGGGTCGACAGGCCAAGCAATATATGGACGCCGGACGACTGGTACCAGACGAGTTAATCCTGGACCTGATGGAGGATACGCTGGCCAGCGATCACTGCAAGCAGGGATTCATTCTGGATGGATTTCCACGTACGGTTCCCCAGGCCGAGGGCCTGAATAATCTGCTGGAGAAACTGGAGATAACTTTGGATGCAGTACTGGTATTAGACGTAGACGAAGACGTGATTGTCAATCGACTTTCAAACCGTCGCAGCTGTCCCGAATGTGGTGCCATCTATAACCTGCAAACCACTCCTCCGGAAAACGATGAGCAATGCGATAATTGTGGGACGGACTTAATTCAACGATCCGACGATATGCCGGAAACCATCAAAAATCGACTCCGGGTCTACAGAGAGGAAACAGCGCCGGTCATTAACTTTTACAACCAACACAATCTCGTAGAAACTATTGACGGAGAAGGTTCTGTTTCCGAAGTTTGGAAACGAGTGCATTCGGCGTTATCTCAAAAATAAAAAGCGAGGTGCAATGGGGGAGGCTTCTCCCGGTGAGCTGTCATCTCTCTATCACCTGACACCGGGCAACGGCTGCCAAACCGGAATAATCTGCTATGATTCGAGTGGGAGTAACCGGAGGTATCGGGAGCGGAAAGAGCACCGTCTCCGGATTGCTGGAAGAAATGGGGGCGTTTGTGTTCGATGCGGACAGTGTGGCGAAACATCTCCTTGAAAAGGATAGTCAGCTGCAGCAGGAACTGATCAACGAATTCATGGATGATATTATCGATGGCGAGGGGAATATCGTGAAGGAGAAACTTGCCCGGATCGGTTTCTCCAGCCGGGAAAATCAAGAAACCTTGAACGCCATCATTCATCCTTATGTTTATCAGGCGAATGATGCAAAGCAGGCAGAGACCGCAGAACGGGGAGACGTGGATCTCTACGTGTTAGACGCGCCGCTCCTGTTTGAGTCGGGTCTGGATCGTCATGTCGATTACACGATTCTTGTTTATGCCCGTATGAAAATCCGGCTGCAGAGAGCCCTGCGGCGAGGAACTCTTTCCAGAGATGAGATACTCAGGCGTATGGATTTGCAAATGCCGGAAGAAGAAAAAATGGAACTGGCAGATTATGTGATCGAAAATAACGGCACCGAAGAGGAGTTACGCCGGGAGACAGAGCAAGTCTGTCAACAAATTCTGGAGTGAACTACCTCTCCGACAACTCTTTCGTTGATCGCCTTTCTGTATCGCATAATTCCCATGATCAATTCACTGAGATTTCCCAAAAATGACTTTTTCCGATGGAATATTCTAAACATTGACATAACGAACTGGCAGAATATCCATTCACTTCTACTATATGAGAACATTTATCATATTATGAGCCTGGAATCCCTATGAATATTGGGTTTCTTTCTTTGGCATGGTATCTGTAACAGTTAGAACGAATAATACAGAGGTTCAATTATAATCCATATATTATATGAGGTGATTATATGACTATCACAAACCAAAACGGGCAGATGGCCAATATTGACGGCAATGAAGCGGCGGCGTATGTCGCGCATAAAGTCAATGAAGTGTGTGCCATCTATCCTATCACTCCGTCATCTCCCATGGGAGAGCTGGCTGACGAGTGGTCGGCTACCGGCAGAACGAATATTTGGGGGTCCAAGCCCCAGGTGGTTGAACTCCAGAGCGAAGGTGGTGCTTCAGGGGCGGTGCATGGATCACTGCAACGAGGCGCCCTGACCACAACCTTCACAGCGTCGCAGGGTCTTCTCCTGATGATCCCGAATATGTTCAAGATTGCCGGGGAATTAACACCCACCGTGTTTCATGTGGCCGCCAGAACTGTGGCCACTCATGCACTCTCCATTTTCGGTGATCATAGTGACGTCATGGCGACCCGGTCTACGGGGTTCGGACTGATTCCCTCGGGCTCCATCCAGGAAATTATGGATAATGCCCTCATCGCCCATGCAGCCAGTCTGGAGTCCCGGATCCCGTTTGTGCATTTCTTTGACGGATTCCGGTCTTCCCATGAGATTCAGAAAATTGAGTTGATTCCGGATACGGTTATGGAAGCCCTGATGGACGACGAGCTGATTGCCCAGCACCGGCAGCGGGCCATGTCTCCGGATAATCCGGTACTCCGGGGTACTGCGCAAAATCCGGACCACTTTTTCCAGGCTCGGGAAACCGTGAATCCGTATTATGAGAAGACCCCGGAAATCGTGCAGAAGACGATGGACAAATTCGGAGAATTAACCGGGCGCCAGTATCACCTGTTTGACTATGTCGGTGCACCGGACGCCGAACACGTCATTGTGTTAATGGGTTCCGGCGCGGATACCGCCCATGAGACGGTAGAGTATCTTGCCGGGCAGGGGGAAAAAGTCGGGGTGATTAAAGTACGGTTATACCGGCCCTTCTCTGTGAAGCATTTCGTGGATGCCCTGCCGAAGACTGTCAAAACCATTGCCACTCTGGACCGGACCAAAGAACCAGGCAGTGCGGGCGAACCGCTCTATCTGGATGCGGTGAATGCGATCAGTGAAACGTATCACGCCGGAAATACCTGGAATGGCAAGATGCCGAGAGTCATCGGTGGCCGATACGGACTCTCCTCCAAAGAATTTACGCCCGCTATGATTAAAGGCATCTTCGATGAGATGAAGAAAGAGGAAGCGAAAAATCACTTCACGGTCGGCATTTACGATGATGTCACCCATACCAATCTGGCCTGGGATGAATCCTTCTCCACCGAATCCGAAGAAGTGCATCGTGGTCTCTTCTACGGACTGGGTTCTGACGGCACCGTGAGCGCGAATAAGAACAGCATCAAGATCATCGGAGAAGAAACCGACTATTATGTCCAGGGTTACTTCGTGTATGATTCCAAGAAAGCAGGCGCCCAGACCGTTTCCCATCTCCGGTTCAGTCCCGAACCGATTCACTCTACCTATCTGATCAAGAAGGCGAATTTTGTGGGATGTCACCAGTGGATGTTCCTGGAACAATACGATATCCTGGAATCGGCAGAACAGGGTGCGACCTTCCTGGTGAACAGCCAGTATAGTCCCGATGAAGTATGGGATCACCTGCCGAAGGAGGTACAGGAGCAGATCATCGAGAAGGAACTGGCTTTCTACGTGATTGACGCGTACAAAATTGCCAGAGAGATTGGGCTTGGTCAGCGTATCAATACCATTATGCAGACCTGCTTCTTCTATCTCTCCGGAATCCTTTCGCAGGATGACGCCATCACGAAAATTAAGGATTCCATCCGGAAAGCCTACGGCAAGAAGGGCGAGAAAATCGTCGAGATGAACTTTAATGCTGTGGACCAGGCCGTTGAGAATCTGCATGAAGTACACGTGCCATCGAAGGTGACCAGCACTATTGCAATGCCGCCGACCGTCGCAGAAGAGGCCCCGGAATTCGTCAAAAATGTTACTGCCACGATTATGGCGAAAAAGGGCGATGCACTGCCGGTGAGTGCTTTCCCCGAAGATGGAACCTTTCCTCTCGGAACCACCAAGTGGGAGAAACGCAATATTGCGCTGGAAATCCCGGTCTGGGATGTGGACACCTGTATCCAGTGTAACAAATGTACGCTGGTCTGTCCGCATGCGACCATTCGGGCAAAAGTTTTCCCGAAAAGTGAACTTGAGAGTGCACCGGCAACCTTCAAAGCGACGCCGGTACGCGGGCGCGGGTATCCGGATGACTACATGTACTCCCTCCAGGTGGCCCCGGAAGATTGCACCGGCTGCGGACTCTGCGTGGAAGTCTGTCCTGCCAAGAACAAGCAGCAAACCGGCTTGAAGGCCATCAACATGGAACCTCAGCCCCCGATTCGGAAACAGGAAGCGGAAAATTGGGAGTTCTTCCTTGACCTGCCCGAATATGACCGGCGGGAACTGAAAATCCAGACTGTGAAAGAATCGCAGTATCTGGAACCTCTGTTTGAATTTTCCGGAGCCTGCCCCGGGTGCGGTGAGACGCCCTACGTCAAACTGGCCAGCCAGCTGTTCGGCGACCGGATGATCGTAGCCAATGCAACCGGTTGTTCCTCCATCTATGGCGGCAACCTGCCCACAACCCCCTGGACCACCAACAAAGAAGGGCGCGGTACCACCTGGTCAAATTCCCTGTTCGAAGACAACGCTGAATTCGGATTCGGATTTCGAATCGCCATTGATAAGGAAATCGAATACGCGCATGAGCTGCTGGAGAAACTACAAGGTGAAATCGGGACCGAATTGACAGCGGCACTCCTCAACGCTGACCAGTCAGACGAAGCCGGTATTTATGAACAACGGCACCGGGTGAAGCAGTTAGCTGAGAAGCTGGAAGGCATGACTGATAATCCGGATGCGAAACGTCTGCTTGGTTTGAAGGACGTCCTGACCAAGAAGAGTGTCTGGATTATGGGTGGGGACGGCTGGGCCTACGATATCGGATACGGCGGCCTGGATCATGTTTTGGCGTCCGGGCGCGATGTCAATGTTCTGGTGCTGGATACGGAAGTGTATTCCAACACCGGGGGCCAGATGTCGAAGGCCACCCCCCGCGGAGCGGTAACCAAGTTCGCGGCGGCCGGCAAACCCCAGGCCAAGAAGGATCTGGCCCAGATGGCCATGAGTTACGGCTATGTGTATGTTGCCAAAGTGGCGTTCGGTGCCAAAGACGCCCAGACGGTCAAGGCCTTCCTGGAGGCGGAATCCTATAACGGACCGTCACTGATTATCGCCTACAGCCCGTGTATCGAACACGGCTATGATCTGGCCAAGGGTGCCGAACAGCAGGAACTGGCAGTGGACTGCGGATACTGGCCGCTCTTACGGTACGATCCTCGCCTGAAAGATCAGGGCAAGAACCCGTTACAGTTAGATTCCAAGGCGCCAAAGATCCCCTTGAAGGACTACGCCTACCGTGAAACGCGCTACAAGATGCTCAGCAAAATCAATCCGGAACGCGCAGAACAACTCCTCGAACTCGCCCAGGAAGATGTGAAACAGCAGTGGAATATCTACGAGCAGATGGCGTCGTTTAAATTCAATGGAGCCGAAGAGTCTGAATAATGACGACTCATCGCCATTGGAGGAATCATAACTGAACCAGAAGCAACCGGTGGATTTCACTTCACCGGTTGCTTCATTTTCAAGGGAGAAAGGATGCACCTATGGATCTCACCACGACCTATCTTGGATTAAATCTCAAAAATCCGCTCGTTCATTCCGCATCGCCGCTGTCGGAAAAAATAGATCATATCAAACAACTGGAAGATAATGGCGCAGCCGGGATTGTGCTGTTTTCCCTGTTCGAGGAAGAAATAGAACACGAGCAAAAAGAACTGCATTTTCATACCACCCGGGGGACGGAGATTTTCCCGGAAGCACTGACGTATTATCCGGAGCATGAAGAATATCTCACCGGGCCCGAAACCTACCTGGAGCATATCCGGAAGGCGAAAGAAGCCGTGGATATTCCTATCATTGCCAGTTTGAACGGCTCCACCAAAGGCGGGTGGTTAAGATACGCCGGAGATATTGAGCAGGCAGGAGCAGATGCATTGGAACTGAACATCTACTTTTTGGCAACGAATCCGGAAGAAAGCGCCCGGGATATCGAAGATAAGTATATTGATATCCTGCAGGAAGTAAAGCAGCATGTCGATATCCCGGTGGTTGTCAAATTACATCCGTTTTTCAGCTCCATCGCTGAAATAGCCAAGCGGATGGATATCGGTGGTGTAGACGGACTCGTTTTGTTTAACCGGTTCTATCAGCCGGATATCAATCTGGAAGAACTGGAAGTGATCCCGAACGTGCTGCTGAGCACCCCGATGGATATGCGCCTGCCGCTTCGCTGGATTGCAATCCTCTATGGAAAAATCAAGGCAGATATGGCTGCCTCCAGCGGAATCCATTCCGCGGAAGATGCCATCAAACTCCTCATGGCTGGTGCCAGCGCGACGATGATGACTTCCGCCTTACTCAAGAACGGGATCTCCTGGGTGAAAAAAATACTGACCGACATGGAACACTGGATGGAAGAACACGAATATGAATCCGTGAACCAGATGCAAGGCAGCATGAGCCATACATCGGTCGCAAATCCCGCTGATTTCGAACGGGCGAACTACATCAAAGCCCTGCAGAGCTATACCATGGAAGGCATCATGTAGTTTGAAGAAGGCACAGTGAGAAAGGGCCGGAGAGCAACTCCAGCCCTTTTTTTGCTAAATCCTTACTTTCTCAAACGAAAAGCCGCATTCAGAATCGCCTGATATTCTATGTTGCCTTCATCATCGATTCCACCCCTGAATTCCTCCACCTCGAACCACTGCAGATTTTTCAACGTCTCCTCTGCGCGGTGAATGGCACGTTCGATGGCATCTTCATAACTTTCCTGGCTCGTTCCCACCAGGGTGATCTTCTTGTAAACTCCCGACATAACAGTCTTCCTTTCTTCTACGATTGACACTCGCTGGTTCTCCGTGTTCCTTCCGGCAGAATTTTCACCTCAATCTCCGTTCAGGTGTCTCATGTGCTCATTTCTTTTGCGATGTTACTCCGTTTTCAAACTATCCTTTCTGCTGCTCTTCTGCAACCGATAAGAACATCAGAATCTCTGTTGATATTATGCCGGAACAAATGGGATCCCATCCTCATCTAACTCACATGGAATGCCGCAGGCAAACTAATCAATGGAAGAAAGATTTGACATCCGGCTGGCTTCTTTTCGGTTAATTTTTGGGCTGCAACCGAGTTCAGCGCTCAGAAATTGCCTTCAAGAAAAAGCCTTGATTTTAGCGCAGTAACTGAGTAAGATTTTCTGATTTAGAAAAAATATGTGACTATGGAATCCACGACCATACGAGATCGCCTGGAATATCTGGGATTGCTGTTTGCCGCAGTCCCGTTTTATTATCTTCCCCGTGCCGTCTCGTTGCGTTTGGGAAGTTTTGTGGGCTGGTTCATGGCACATTTTATCCCCGTCCGCCGCCAGGTGGCCGAATCGAATATTCGACGCGCTTTCCCGGAGAAATCCGGAAAAGAGGTGAGAAGAATTACCGTGCAGACGTATCAACACTTCGGGCGATTGGCAGCCGATTTCATCAGACAGGATAGATATACTCGCTCTGATCTGATACGGCTGGTAACGCCGGTAAATCAACATCTCCTTGATGACGCTTTATCCCGGGAGAAGGGTACAGTGCTATTATCTGGCCACTTCGGCAACTGGGAAATGTGCGGTTATTGGCTGTCGGGTATGGGGTATCCCCTCCACGCTATCCATCGGCCACAGAATAATCCGCTGGTCAGTAAATATATGGAAGGGAAACGGGTGGCGGCCGGCGGAAAATTGATATCAATGTTTGCCTCCCTTTCTGCGTTTTCTGCTATCCTCCAGGACGGGGGGCTTTTATTTGTCCTGGCGGATCAGGATGCCCGGGAACGAGGTGTCTTTGTGCATTTTTTCGATATCCCCAGTTCAACGCCCCGGGGAGCAGCCATCTTTGCTCACAGACTGGATGCTCCGGTTATTCTGGTCTTTCCCATACTCACCCCGGACAACAAATACGAATTTATCTTCGAACCACTCAACTATTCAACGATTGGCACGAGTCAGGTGGTTCTCTCAATTCTCCAGCGGTATATGGATCGGCTCCAGCATTATGTCAGTCTGCACCCTGAACAATATTTCTGGTTTCACCGGCGGTGGAAGACCCAACCTGCTCCACAAAAAAGTACTGATTCCATAGCGCCATCGCTGGCAGGAGCGGCAGGATGAGTGCAGACGATTCCGTTGAGAACACGATTCAGGAGGCAATCCACCATTTACGGCAGGGGGATGTCATCGCCTATCCCACGGATACGCTCTACGGCCTGGGCGTTGACGCCCTGAACCACTCCGCCATCGAAACACTCTACGCGTTAAAAGATCGCAGCAAACATCGCCCCATGAGTGTGATGCTGCCGGCGGATTCCTGGCAGCGATGGGTTCGGAGCGTTTCACCCGCCGCCAAGAAGCTTGCAGAGAAATATTTCCCCGGTCCCATTACACTCATTATGAATGCAGGCGATGAACTCCCGAAAATTCTGACCCGATATACCAACGGAACCATCGGAATACGAGTACCGAACCATCCAGTATGCCTGCAATTACTCTCTGAGTTCCGGAATCCGATTATCACCTCCAGCGCCAATATTTCGAACAAACCGCCCGCAGAGGACCCCGAAACCATCGAAGAATATTTTCCCGAAGGCATCGGATATATTATCCGGGAGGGGCCCAAACCAAAAGGGATCGCAAGCACTATCATTGATGTCACCGACGAAAATCCTCTCGTGCTCCGGGAAGGCGCTATTCCTGAATACGCTATCTGGCGAACAATACACTGACCTGGTATGAAGATCTATCTCCGCATTCTCGGATTTATCCGGCCGTATATCGGTATTGTTCTGCTTTCTCTCATTGCCTCCCTCTTCTATGTGGTATTTAACACTTCATCCATGTGGTTCACGGCCTCTTTGATCAATGTTATTTTCGAGGACCGCCCCGTGGTGGAAGAAGTGGAAGACACCTCCGCAGAAGTGCCCGTTACCAATTTAAATGAGCGGCTGAAACGAGAATCAAAACAGCTGATTTATCAGGATAATCCGGTCGACACCCTGAAGGTACTCTGCTTTGTGATCCTGGGAATTTTCATTCTGAAAAATATTTTTTATTACCTCCATGGACTTGGGATCGGGTATGTGAACATGAAAATTATCCAGGATACCCGGGATCGGTTGTATGAGAAACTGAACCGGCTCTCCATGGGATATTATGACAAAAATCGAGCGGGAACCCTTTCTTCGGTTGTGATCAACGATGTGAATGCCATGAACAATTCCATCAGTAACAGTTTCAGTAAACTGCTGGTGGAACCTGCCAATATTCTCTTTTTCACAACCGCACTTTTTATTATCAGCTGGCGTCTGACCCTGATGGCTATTGTAGTCATTCCAATCAGCGCGGTGCTGATTATAAAAATCGGACAATCCCTCAGGAGAAAGAGCAGCCGGACGTTCCGACAGATTGCCAATGTCATGTCGATTCTTCAGGAGATGCTGTATAATGTCCGCATTGTCAAGGCTTTCGCCACCGAAGACTACGAGAACAAACGCTTTCAGGAATCGACGGAAAAGCACTTCCACTATTCCTTCAGACACAAACGGCTGTCGGTCCTCAGTTCACCGCTAAACGAAATCATCGGAGTCGGGATTGGCGTGATTCTTCTGTGGTATGGAGGGCTGCAGGTCCTGCTCTACAATACGCTGACTTCGGAAGATTTTATACGCTTCATCATCCTGCTTTTTATGTTGCTCCAACCGTTGAAGGCCATGAGCGGCTTGAATAACATGATTCAGACCGGAGTGGCGGCCGCCGAACGGATCTTTGGAATTTTGGATGCCGAACCGGAAGTACGGGAACGGGAGAATGCTGCGGAAATCACTGAATTTCGGGATGCCATCGAATATCGAAGTGTGTATTTCAAATACGAAGATGACTGGGTGTTGAAAGACATTAATCTGAGGATCTCCAAGGGAGAAGTGGCAGCCCTGGTTGGCCCCTCGGGCGCAGGCAAATCGACTTTGGTTGATCTGGTGCCTCGATTTTATGACGTCGACAGGGGATCTCTTACCATAGATGGCGTGGACGTCCGGGATCTCACTCTCCAATCACTGCGTAATCTGCTCGGTATTGTCACCCAGGAAACCATTCTGTTCAATGACACCATCACCCAGAATATCGCCTACGGGCTAGACGAGGTTGATGAAGATGCTATTCGGGAGGCGGCCCGGCTGGCCAACGCCTCTGATTTCATAGAAAAACTGCCCCACGGATTTGATACCAACATAGGGGATCGGGGCATTAAGCTGTCCGGCGGCCAGCGGCAGCGAATCTCCATCGCACGTGCACTGTTGAAAAATCCGCCCATTCTTATTCTGGATGAGGCCACTTCTTCTCTGGATACGGAATCCGAACAACTGGTGCAAAGCGCCATCGATACCATTATGCATGAACGCACCACGCTAGTAATTGCCCATCGACTGTCAACCATCACTCATGCGGATAAAATAGTAGTACTCGAGGACGGCCAGATCGTCGAAGAGGGGGATCATCATACATTGCTTGCTGCCAACGGGGCGTATCGCCGATTGTATGACATGCAGTTCGGGGCGCACTCCACTCCAATCCAGGAACCATCCTGATCGAGAAGTGAATACAGAAGCCACTTTCATTGTACAACCGTCTCCACCATCAGATGCATTGACACCGAAACGGAAATAAACTATGAAAGCAATTATTCTGGCGGCAGGCCGGGGCAATCGCCTGCAGACGGCAGCAGAAGGCACTCCAAAATGTATGATTCGGATTGGGCAGCGGTCTATTATGCATCATCAGCTGACCTCCTTACAAAGGAATGGTCTTTCAGAGATCGTGATTGTCGTAGGTTATAAAAAAGAGCAGGTAAAAGATCACGCCCGGGAAATGGATGGTCTGAACTACACTTTCATAGAGAATCCCGACTATGCATCCACGAACACCGCCTATTCCCTGTGGCTCAGCCGGGAACACATGCAGCATGATTTTCTCTACCTCAACGGCGACGTGCTGTTTCATGAAGAGCTGATCCGGCGACTCATCGATTCCGCACACGACAATGTGCTTGCATTGGACAACAAACGCTGTGGCGCCGAAGAAGTCAAAGCCATTTTAAATGAGGAGACGGTTTTACATATCGGAAAAAAATTAGATCGGGAAAAGGCGTACGGAGAGTTTATCGGGATAGGAAAATTCTCTCGACAATCAAACGCCCGCTTCATCGATCAACTTTCGTATACGGTAAATGACCAGCTGTTAAAAAATGAATATTTCGAATATGCACTCAACCGACTGGTGAAAGATATTCCATTTCATTACGTCGATATCTCCGACATCCCCTGTATTGAAATCGATTTCCCTGAAGATCTGAAAGAAGCAACGAACTCAGTGCTCCCTGCCCTCCGTGAATATGATCGGAGCAGTTAATTTTCCATCAATACCGCTGTCGTTTCATCCGGACTTCAACTTTCCTTCGATTTGAGTTGAGAGCGTTTTTAAAAAACAAAAAGCAGAGATAAAATGTTGAACCCGACTTACACATATAACATACATGCCAGATCCTTTTCGGGATACAGGAGCGAATTTTTCAGTAGTTCTTTGTCCCAGAGGGATCCTCCGAAGGAGCGTTTTCTCTCCAAATTCCTCGTAAAATTCTATCTCATGAGAGCAGAAAGGCATATTCGCGTTGAAAATTCTGTTTGACGTTTATTATCTCTATTTCTGGCCGCACTTTGCACCCGTATGGCGGCAATTTCAATCATTGGATAGTCCTGTTTCCGGATTTGCCACCTTTACAGCCACGGATCATCCGGACGCAAAAAAATTAAGCCGGCAGGTGCTGGAACAGGCCGGACTGACTCTCCTGACCGGTCACACCGAACCTGAACGACTGGAGGCCCTCCAAAAACAACCCTATGATCTTGCTTTTGTTGGCGGGTTGCGTCCGGGGTTTGACGTTATCCGAAATCAGAGTCGGGTGGTATGTGCAATGTCCCATGGTTTGGGAACCAAGCAGGCTTACTTTACCGACAGTCCCGGCCGTGCCGACATCCGGTTTACCGAGGGCCCTCAACATCATGCGGCTTTAACCGAACGATATCCGAACCTGCATATTGAACTGGTGGGCATGTCCAAGCTGGATCCGCTGTTTCAGTCAGATCATGCACAGTTCGATGAATATCGAAACCACTATGGATTGAACACGGAACGCCCTGTTATTCTCTGGGCTCCGACATTTTATCCGAGCAGTCTGGAAGTACTGGCGAAAACGGTGCGTTCGATAGCTCCGAAAACAGAGTATCAGTGGATCCTGAAGCCGCACCATTTTACAATGTTTCCAAGGCGCTGGAAATATAAACGGCAGTATAAGCTGGTACATCGGCTGGCGAAAAATATCCCGAATCTCACGCTGCTTCCTTCCCATGAGTATTCAATTATCCCCTGGCTCAGCGTATCAGATTTGTTGATATCCGATACCTCCTCCACGCTATTCGAGATGATTGCTGTAGATAAGCCCGTTATTCAATGCACAGAATATAAAAAGCGCTGGAATCATTATCTGTTTCCTTCCCGCCTGTACAAAAATCGGCTGGACATGGAAACCACCGAACAATTAGAGTATGCTATACCCATCCAATCACAAGGTGATCTGGAATCGGCTGTTGAGCATGGTTTGCAGGATCCGGACTGGCTGAAAAGCAAGCGCCGGATGGCCAGAGAACAGCTGTTTTTTCGCCTGGATGGCAAGGCCTCTTTTCGGATAATGCAAAGTGCTCTGAATCTCCTGAATGAGTGAGATGGACTGAAAATAGAGTAATGATAATTTTCTGAGGAGGGTATGCTAACAATCCATGTCTTCTGAATTCCAGGGCGATCCCCGATTCCGTCAGTATATTGCTGAATGCAGCAGCAAAACCTGGCTCCGGCACCATGCCACCCGGGTGCCGAAAAATCAGGTGAACGTGGTCGCGGAAATCCCCGGCGCACATTTTAACTACGACCAGACTGTAATGGTGAAACTATTTGGCTGGCGGAACACCATGTCCATCTTCTTCAGTCCGGTGATGCGATCCCGGGCAAAAAAATCCTGGGATATGGCCCGATGGCTGCGCGATCACGGGGTGGCCACTCCCGAACCGCTGGCTGTCTACACGGCCCGAAAATACGGCATTATCCGGGAGAATTTTTACATATCGAAGGCAATACAGCAGTACCGAACAGCGAGAAACATCTTGCAGGACAGAACAGTGAACCGCGACCATAAGGACCAACTAGTCCAATCATTGGCAAAGATTGTCCGGCGTATTCATCGCCATCATGTGGTTCACAATGATCTCACGCTCGCGAATTTTCTGGTCAGAGATATTTTCCCCCAGGATATATTCCTGGTAGACCTCAATCGTGCCGCCAAATGGTGGAGGTTACCCCGTATCAAACGGCTCGCCGACATTGCACGAATGGATTTGTGTTCCTGCGATTACACCACGGCAACTGATCACGATTGCTATCGGGACGTCTTTCTGAGGACATACAGCGACAGGAATTACGCGCGCGATCAACGATTACTCAGCCGGTTAGTACGAAATCGTTCCCGGCAAAAACGAATTAAACATTTCCGCAATATATGGAATGGAAACTGATGCCTGGATTGAGGCGTTCCGCTTTGCCCCTCAGGGTGAACAGGCTATCGAGGTTCCACCAGTAAAATTGTCTGTGCATGAACTCCCGGCAGGATCTTCTTGAATTCGAGCAACCGCAGACCACTTTGCTCAATTTCGTCTTTAATCTGTCCGGCAGTGGCCATGGTGATCTTATGATGCTCCCGGAACATGCGCATGCATTTATGCAAAACGGAAGAGGTATACACCGATATCACCGCCCACCGAGAAATAACCCTGGCAATCTCCGAAAAGGCGGCAATCCGTTCGCCCGGTGTATGAAAATGCTGGAATAGCCGCATCGACAGTAAGGCGTGAAACGCGTTATCCTGAAAAGGTAATACCATAATATCACCCTGTGTGAATTTCACACTCTCATGGAAACGCTCATGGACCCTGAGCAGCATCTTTTTGCTGATATCTCCGACAAAAACCCGCACAGGTTTTTCCACCAGAAATGAAGTGAAACGGCCATATCCGCAGGGGATATCCAATATTTTCTCATTATCCTGAGATATTACCTTGATAAAATCCGTCACGATTCGGTATTCCGCAGCATGAACGATTTTCTGATCGATCCCCCGATACCGAACTCGTTCGTATTCCCGAATGTCGGCTAAATCATCTTTTATCTCAGTCATAAATAGTAAAGTAATTATTTTTCAACCTTTCAACAAATGGAACTCCCGGGTCATCAATCTTATTACCTAAGTTGAGCGATACGAGCTTCGCGAAGTATCGCTGTACTTAGGGAAAACC